>CAZXJC010000119.1:0-9232 GCA_964640885.1 uncultured Pirellulaceae bacterium
CTAATACTCGACCTGGCTGTTCCTCGCGATTTCGATCCAGCGATTGCAAACTTTATTGGTGTCTATCTCTACTCAATTGATGATCTCCAAGGTGTTTGCCAGGAAAATCGCCAGGCCCGCGAACGCGAATGGCCCAAAGCCCAACAAATTATTCATGATGAAGCGGCCCGCTTCATGGCCGACGCGCGCCACCGCTCAACTAGCCCCTGGATCCACCAGCTAAAAACCCAGGCAGATTCACAAAAAGAAAAAGAATTGTTGCGACTGTTCAATAAACTCGACGAACTTGATGAGCAAACACGCGATGAAATTCGCCAGTCCTTTGACCGACTTACCAACAAGCTTCTCCATCCACCCCTGGAATCGCTGAGAAACGACACCACCCAAGGCGGCCAGCATGGCTTGTTAGATGCCTTGAAGCGACTATTTCAGCTTCGTGACTAAACGCCTAAAGCGACTGTTAGCATCCTAACTGTCAGCCTCCTCTTCCTCGAAACCTTCGTCTGTTTCATCCTGCCAGTCTTCATCAGCTTCATCGATCTCCGATTCATCTTCATCACCATCAACCTCTTCCCACTCATCTTCGTTCTCCCACTCATCCTCTTCTTCTTCTTTCAAGTATTCGTTGTCCGACTCCTCCGTATCATAGTCATCATCTTCCAAGGATTCCTCCTCAGCAGCATCCCATTGCTCGTCACCCAGCTCGGTCTCATCGGCTACTTCTTCCTGGGAAGCAAACATATCCGTCTCCAGCAATTCGTCGATACCATCCAGTCCAAACTGTTGCAGAAACCGTTTTGTAGTGCCGTATAAATAAGGTCTCCCCAGCTCTTCGCTGCGACCGCGAATGCGAACCAGGTCGCGCTCCATAAGCTGCCGGAGCATTTCACCACAACTAACGCCACGGATCGCTTCGATTTCAACCCGCAATACGGGCTGCCGATATGCTACCACGGCTAACGTCTCCATCGCCGGTGCCGACAACCGAATCCCCGATTGCCCCGCACCCAGGCGCTTTAACCAGCGACCAAACTGCCAGTGTGTCACAAGCTGATAACCACCCGCTACGCGTTCAACACGCAGCACACTTTGTTCATCCTGATACAACTGGTTTAATTGTTGAATAAGCGTACGGGCTTCTGTACCATCTTCCAGGTCTGCATACTCGCTCAGCTTACGGCTATTGAGTGATTCCCGGGAAAGAAACAAGACTGCCTCCAGTCTCGCAAGCCGATGCGTTCGGGGGCCACCTCTAAACTCATCACAATCAGAGCTAACGTCAAGCGCCGTGGCCTCAGCCAATAGATGATTGAGCCGAGGGTTGCGATGATAATTGCGAGCATTAATCGCCCGGCCAGCTTGATAACGCGTCGACATTGATCCTAGTTGAATAGCAGGTATCATGGAACGCGTTCTCATAAAACCACCTGGACCCATGCAGCTCGTTACAAAAAACACCCCGATCAATAACAACGGGTATGCTTGTAATTGTGTGCCCATTTTCCGCTCACTTCAATAGCGATTCACAGTACTCTTGGTTGCTAAAGCATCTGGGTAAATACAAAATGTTCTAATCCCCCTTAATGCAAATAAAAGTGATCTCACGCTATATGCCTTCCATCTATCTCGACAATAACGCCACGACCCCCCTCGACCCGCTGGTCCTGGAGGCTATGCGTGATTGCTACCAGCAAAACCCAGCCAATCCTGCCAGCCAGCACCAACCTGGAAACCAGTCGCGTCGCGTCCTTGAAAGCGCCCGGGCCGCCATCGCTGCAATGCTTGGTGCTAATATTGAAGATGCCAATGGAGAATCATTAATCTTTACCAGTGGTGCCACCGAAGCAAACAACCTTGCGTTAATGGGTCTTATTGGCTCCTCGCCAGGGAAAATCATTACCTCAACCATCGAACATCCCAGTTTGTTAGGCCCAGCCGAACATCTAAAGAAAGCCGGTTGGAACCTCCAACAAATATCTGTTGATTCGCTTGGCATTCTCGATTTAGACCACGCTACAACACTCATTACACCAGACACGCAGCTCGTCAGTGATATGCTCGGAAACCATGAAACTGGGGCGCTCCAGCCGCTGAAAGAGCTTAGTACCATTTGTCGTTCCTTGGGGGTGCCATTGCACACGGATGCCACCCAGGCTGTAGGCAAGATACCTGTTGATTTTCAAGAACTTGGTGTTGATGCGATTAGTTTTTCTGCTCACAAATTTCATGGTCCACCCAATATTGGCGGCTTGCTGTTGAAGCATGGCACTATTCTCCAACCCCTTTTTTACGGAGGGTTCCAACAACTGGGGCTACGGCCTGGCTCAGAACCCGTCGCACTGGCTGTGGGCATGCAGGTTGCCCTTGACCTCTGGAGACAAGAAGGCGCAAAACACGAGAAATCGCTACAAGACCTGAGAAACCTGTTTGAATCGCAGCTCCAAGAGAGGCTTCCTTGGATCTCGATTGCATGTCAGGAAAAAACTCGCTTGCCGCATGTTTCAAATATTGCCTTTCCTGGGCTCAATCGACAAACATTAATGATGGCACTCGATATGGCTGGAGTGGCCTGTTCTACCGGGTCGGCATGTGCTAGCGGTTCAACAGACCCCTCGCCCGTGCTACAAGCAATGGGCCTACCAGAAGCACTTGTTGAGGGCGCCTTGCGGTTCAGTTTTGGAAGACAGAATCAGGCTGCCGAGAGCCGTCAGGCTGCCGATCTTGTGGCAACAGCTGCCGATCACTTGCGGAGCACAAATCCTCCCGAAAAAACAACCCCAGAGCCTCCCCAGCAACCAGCCAAACAGCTATAATATCAGCTACTTTTAAAGAGCCTAAAATACCCTTTTGTGAACGATTGAGAGCCACCCTGCGGTCGCTTCAATTTCTCTCTAGAAGCCCTGAATTGTTGGACGGAGTCTCCTGTGGTTAGTGGTACTTTCACAATCCCGCTTGGCGGCTTAGATCATGGGGGACACTTTCATCGCCTCGACCAGGCCTTTACGTTGCGCTCCTTTATTGGCGGCCAGGAAAATGAACTTGTTCGCTGGTCGTTGGGGGAGCTCAATAACTGCTCTCTTCAAATCAACCCCCTGACATTTTATGGTCCCACGTCAACCGGAAAAACAACGTTGCTGTGTGGTATCGAACATTGCTGGGAAAAGTCGACGGGCCAAGATGTCTTGCTAACCAATGGTGTGGATTTTGATCGGGGCTATGCCTACGCACTTGAAACAAGCGCCCTGGCGGAGTTTCGGGAAAAACATCGCCGCCGCGGACTCCTAATCATTGACGACCTGCAGTCTCTGAGCAACAAGCCTGCCGCCCAACAAGAGTTTGCAAACCTTCTTGATTGGCGGCTTGAGGCCAACGCGCCAATTGTTCTTTCCCTGAATGTGTCGCCGGCTGAGCTAAGCGGACTAAGTGAAAGCCTGGTGAGCCGCCTGGCTGGCGGACTTTTAATACCTTTACAGCTACCTGCTCCGGCGACCCGCCGGGCAATCCTTGATCAGCTGCTTGAACAGGCTGGCCTTGAGTTTCCTGCTGAGGTCAGGGAGGCCGTCACTGGCCAACGAGACGAACTGGAGTCGCCCTTTTCCACTGTTCCGGAAATTCGACACGCAATTATGCAACTCCAGCATATAACAGAAGAGCGGTGTGCTGGTCCCGACCTAAGTGATGCCATGTTGTTGATGAACCAGGAGCTGGGAGCGCGCAAGCCAACCTTGAGCCAAATCACTAAAAAGGTTGCTCGCCACTTTAATGTGAGAGCTGGCGACCTCAAGAGTGCGTCCCGCAGGCATTGGGTGGTAAGGGCTCGTGGGATTGTGTTTTACCTTGCTCGCCAGTTAACCGGCGCTAGCTTTCAGCGCCTTGGTCAGTTGCTAGGTGGTCGCGACCACTCAACAGTCATGCATGCGTGTCGCCGCATCGAATCCCTTTTGGAATCAGATCCAGCAATTGCTGTCACCGTTGAGCGCTTGCGTGGAGAACTCGTCGGTGACACAAATAACGCTGCCAAAACAAACCTGCCTGCACTTCAATGTTCAGAAGAGAATTTTGAATAGGAGATCAACGTATCAATTAGTGGAAAAGGTGTCTGTAAAATGTCCCTGGCCGTCGCTTACTAGCCTGCTTGTTACCGGGCCCACCGAGCCATTGACGCTTTTAGCAGGCTGCCGACACTCAGCATCTTGTTGTCGACAGGTTGAGGACTTGTTTTCCACTAACCCCAGCCTGTCGATTGGACCCGGTTTTACCGTAGTTTCACCCTTTCCTGGGCCACTTGTTGACAGAATTGATGCTCATATTAATACGATTACTTTAAAAAGATTAATTAGTAATAAAGACAAACAAACAGATTGTTGTATTGGAACGAGGAATAAAAAATGAAGGTTGTTATCGAAAGAGAAAGCTTTTTAGGTGCTTTTCAGATGGCTGCCGCCGTGGCACCGAATCGGAGCCCACGCGCTATCCTGGAAAATGTCAAGCTAGAGGTCACTGATACAAGTTCGATCCTGGTCGCCACAGATACAGAGGCTGGTATACGGGCAACGGTAACAGGGATCGAAGTAGAGGCTCCTGGGGTTGCTATTTTGCCAGTGGGTGAATTTGGGAACCTGTTACGGGAGAGTGGCGACGAGAAGTTGTCAATTACAGTGAATGACCAGGAGACAGTGGTCGAAGGCCAACACAGTAAATTTCAATTGGCTAATGCCGATCCAGATGAATTCCCTGACGTTGCTGAGTTTTCAGCCAGTTCTTATCTTGAAGTCCCTGCGGGTATTTTGAAGGAGCTCATACGTCGCACTCTTTTTGCGACAGACACTGAAAGCAGTCGTTATGCTCTGGGCGGGGTGATGCTGGAACTGAACGGCGATACGCTTATTGCCGTGGGAACCGATGGTCGTCGCCTGGCCAAGATGGAAGGGGCTGTGACTCAGGTTGGGGAAGGCGGCTTTTCAGGGGCGATGGCGATTGTGCCAAGCCGGTCCATGTCGCTGATTGAGAAAGCCTGCTCAGACCCAGAAACAACAGTGCAAATCACAGCCGACGAAAACAGCGTACTGTTTAGGTCGCCGGCGGCTACGATCTTTTCGCGGTTAGTAGAAGGAAGGTTTCCAAAGTGGCAGGATGTGTTTCCAAAACGAAAAGATGCAATTCAGATCGACATTGCCACGGGTCCCATGTATTCTGCACTCCGACAAGCAGCCATCGTCGCGAGAGACGAAAGCCGCGGAGTTGGGTTTACCTTCGACAACGGTACAGTTGTTCTCAGCGGCATGACCGCTGAGGTGGGGGAGTCCCGAATTGAGTTGCCGGTGGGGTACGAGGGTGACCCCTTAACCATATCGCTGGATCACCGATTTGTAGAGGACTTCCTGAGGGTGCTTAGTGGTGACACAACCTTTAGCTTGGAAGTAGAAAACAGCGATGCGGCAGCGCTTTTCTCCACGAGCGACGGTTTTTCCTATGTTGTAATGCCGCTGGCTCGAGACCAGTAAACAAACAGCCTCGCCAGCCAAGAAATGAGCGAAAGAACTAGTGTCACACCGCGACGATGACCCGCAAGAAATTATTAAAGAGATTGCTTCCAGGCAACGGTTTGGTCGTAAGCCAAAACGAATTGCAGACATTCTAAGTCGGCTGGTAGCAAAGAAAGGATATGGACGACTGCAGGCCACAGCAAAATTTGAGGGAGCTTGGGCTGAGGCTGTGGGGCCAGAGTTGGCCAAACTAAGTAAGCCTGGGCGATTACGGCGGGGAACCCTTGAGGTCACCGTTCGAAATTCACCCGTTTCACAAGAGTTACAATTTAACAAGCAGCAGGTGCTGGTGAAATTACAATCACTGGTCACCGACTGTTCCATCCAGGACATACGCTTTCGTGTAGGCATCATCGATTGACTGGACGACGGACAGGCTAGAAATCAGGTAGTGGTAATTTATGAACGCAGAGCAAGAGCCTTTAGGCCAGCCGACCGGCGCCGCTGACTACGGGGCAGACAATCTTCAGCACCTGTCGGACCTGGAGCATGTCCGCGAGCGGCCCAGTATGTACATTGGGGATACAGCTACCCGTGGGCTTCACCACCTGGTTTATGAAGTGGTGGACAACTCCATTGATGAGGCAATGGCAGGGTATGCAAAGAACGTTCAGGTAACGATCAACAACGATGGGTCCGTGACGGTTCAAGATGATGGTCGCGGAGTTCCCGTTGAACGGCACGACCAGTTGTCAGAAGAACTTGGGCGAGAGGTTTCGGCTCTCGAGGGAGTAATGACGGTCTTGAAGTTTGGCGGAAAGTTTGACAAGGGTGCATATCAAACATCTGGCGGACTTCATGGTGTCGGGGTTACGGTTGTTAACTTTCTCTCCCAGTGGTGTGAGGTGCAAGTTTCCCGTGACGGTAAAATCCATCAGCAGGAATACGCACGGGGAATGCCCCAGGCGCCTGTCCAGACCGTTGGTACAACCGAAGAGGTTGGTACAAAAACAACATATAAGCCGGATGCTGAAATATTTCATACAACTAAGTTCCTGTTTGACAACCTTTATCGCCGCCTCCAGGAGCTCGCCTTCCTGAATCGCGGAGTCCGGATTCGCTTCCACGATGAACGCGTTGATGAGGGAGACGAGTTTTATTATGAGCAGGGGATTGTTGAGTTTGTGGCTCACTTAAATCGAGCCAGTGAAGTGTTGCATCCCGATGTGATTTATTGTGAGGGCGAGGTGGATGGCGTCGGCTTTGAGGTGGCGATGCAGTATTCTGGCGAATACACCGAAAACGTTCATTCTTATGTCAACAACATCCATACCGTCGAAGGTGGTACTCATGTTTCTGGGTTCCGCACAGCACTCACGAAAGCACTAAACCAGTATGGGAAGAGCCAAAACCTCTTCCGGGATTTAACCCCTACCGGAGACGACTTTCGCGAAGGTTTAACCGCCGTTTTATCGATGCGAATCCCCGAGCCTCAATTTGAAGGCCAAACCAAAACCAAGCTGGGCAACAGTGACGTAGAGGGGATTGTCAGTGGTGCAATGCAGAAATACTTACGTAAATATTTGGAGGAAAACCCCAAGAGCGCAAAGATGATTGTCCGCAAGGCCCAGTTGGCTGCGGAGGCCCGGGAAGCTGCTCGGAAGGCGAAAGACATTCTTCGCAAGCGCAAAGATGCTCTCAGTGGCGGGGGGTTGCCTGGGAAGCTGCGGGATTGCATTAGCCGGCAGGTTGATGAATGTGAGCTTTACCTGGTCGAAGGTGATTCTGCGGGTGGCAGCGCTGAGGGTGGCCGGTTGCGGCAGTTCCAGGCGATCTTGCCCCTCCGAGGTAAGATTATTAATGCCTACAAGTCGCGCGAAGATAAGGTATTGGCGAATGAAGAAGTCCAAAGCATGATTCATGCGATTGGGTGTGGAATTGGTAGCGATCAGGATCTTAGCAAGCGGCGTTATGACAAAATTATTATTATGACGGATGCGGATGTGGATGGATCGCACATTCGTACCCTGCTGCTTTGTTTCTTTTATCGCCAGATGTATCAGCTCGTCTCCGCAGGCCATGTCTATGTGGCACAACCACCCCTTTTCCGTGTTCGCTCGCGCCGCCAGGTTTACTATGTGCAGAGCGAAGAAGAAATGAAGTCTCAGTTGCTTGAAAAGGGACTGGGGGATGCAGTCTTTGAGCCAGAAGATGGGGATGCAGTCGAAGGCGCGGACATGCGTAAGCTGTGTACCGTATTGGCCGGGATGGAAGAAGCGCTTGTTGCATTGGAGCGCCGCGGATTAAACCTCAAAGAACATGCAGAACGACTGGAGGCGGACTCGGGTAAGCTGCCGGTATACCATGTGGCTTTCGGCCAACAGGAAGCCTGGTTTACATCGCGAGCTAACTTAGACACCTTTATGCAGGAACAGGTCGACGAGACTGAACCTGGCCCAGAAACGGAGAACGAACCAGCTGAAGGCAACGGGGAAGATACGGGAGAGGGCAACGGCCAGGCAGCGTCGCCATATCGAGTTACCGAGTTGCACGAAGTTCGAACTATTAATTCTGGTTTGGCAGAGCTGGCCGAAATGAAATTTGATATTCAGGCGCTCTTGCCACAAGAGCGGACTGGAGTTGAAGCTCCCCGCTATGTATTGCGCCGAGGTGAAACGGAACAATCCCTGGAGGATTTGCGCGGCCTGCTTGCCGCCGTGCGAGCAGCGGGTGAAAAGGGATTGCAGATTACCCGTTTTAAAGGCTTAGGTGAAATGAATGCCGAGGAACTGCGAGAAACAACGCTCGACCCAGAGAATCGGACGCTTGTTCAAGTTAGTATGCGAGACGTGGGCGCAGCAGAAGAGGTGTTTCGTATCTTGATGGGAGATCAGGTGGAGCCGCGCCGTGATTTTATCGAAAAGCACGCCCTGGAAGTTCGTAACTTGGATGTCTAGTTGGCTATAGCTAGCTACTGTATCTAAAAAGAAACCTAGGGTAATAGCAGTTCTCGCTACACTAAAGTTCGCTGGAAACGATAGCCGACCCTTGTTATGATGCGGTTGTTGCAACAAGTTGTCATTTTAGACAGGGTTGAAACAAGATGCTTACCGTTTTCTCAGGCTCAGCTGGCGAGAATTGCGAGGGTGTTTCCCGACGCGATTTTGTCCGCGCGGGAGCATTGTCGCTGGGTAGTCTCACGCTGCCAGGTTTGCTCGCAATGCAGGCGGCAGCCAGTAAAAATGGCAACGGGTTTATTCGAGACAAGGCAGTTGTCCTTCTTTATCTTTCCGGTGGTGCCAGCCATATCGAGACGTTTGATCCGAAGATGAATGCGCCGGAAGGAACCCGCAGTGTTACTGGAGAAGTAAAAACAAGTCTGCCAGGAGTAACCTTTGGTGGAACATTTCCACGATTGGCTACCCATGCCGACAAGATGGCTGTGATTCGGTCGTTTACACACAAGGTTGGCGGACATGAGGAGGCGCACGTTCATGTTTTATCGGGTGGAACGGATCCGGTAGGAAAACAGCAGGCCGGCTTTAGCATGGGATCCTGCTATACGCGGTTGCGTGGCACAAACCACCCAGACACAGGCATGCCAACATATAGTTTGCTGACAGAGAATGTGATTGATTTCCAGTATCGCTAGGAAATTAAGCTCGTCGGAATTGGTTCGTGGCCAGGTTAACTTGGTATTGCCTATTCACCATTTAACCACCAGGTCGGTTGGGCACAGGGGAATG
>CAZXJC010000120.1:0-4025 GCA_964640885.1 uncultured Pirellulaceae bacterium
TCCATATCGAACTGGAATTCCGCTGGAAAGAACGCGACCCACTCAAACGGCCTCAACTAGAAGATTATCTAAAACGGTTCGAACCATTGGCAGACTCAGCCATCCTCTCGCGACTGGTGACCCAGGAGATTAAGCTGCGCCTGGCCCTCGGCGAAACACCGACCGCCGCTGAATACCAGCAGCGATTCCCCGAGGCGACCGTCACCATCCCGGCCACCGATCAAGCGGCCCAAGATACAGGCGTCAAAAACGAAGAAGCTGTTGATACCCAGCACGAAATGCCAACCATTGCCCCAGACAGTGGCCCTGATAGCAGCCCTGGTTCTGACCCACTCGATTCGGCCACCCTCGCTGGGCCCGAGCAACAGGCAAAACGCAAAGTACTCCTGGAAGGAGACTTTGTCCCCGGCTACGACTTACTAGGGGAACTGGGCCGTGGTGGCATGGGAGTTGTCTACCAGGCCCGTGACCAAAAGCTCAAACGGATTGTCGCCCTGAAAATGATCCTCAGTGGCGTCCACGCCTCCGAGGAAGACATGCAGCGATTCCAGACCGAGGCCGAAGCAGTCGCCAAGCTGCAGCACCCGAACATCGTGCAAATCTTTGAAGTGGGTGAACACAAAGGGAATCCCTACATCTCGCTCGAATACCAGGAGGGTGGGGGACTTGATAACAAGATCGCTGGCACGCCACAAAATGTGAAAGAGTCAGCGCAGCTGATCGAGACGCTGGCCCGGGCCATGCAGGTAGCTCACCAGCAAGACATCATTCACCGTGACTTAAAACCGGCGAATATTCTGCTCTCTGCTGATGGGGAACCCAAAATTACTGACTTTGGCCTGGCCAAGCGGATGGATGAAGACAGTAACCAGACCAAGAGTGGCGCCGTGATGGGGACCCCCAGCTACATGGCCCCGGAGCAGGCGGCTAGCAGCAACGAGACGAGCGGCCCGGCGGCTGACACGTATGCCCTGGGCGCAATCCTTTATCACATGCTAACTGGTCGGCCACCGTTTAGGGCCGAGACGCAGCTTGATACGCTGATGCAGGTGATCAGTGACGAGCCGCTGCCGCTCAAACGCCTGAACAGTAAGGTACCGGCTGACCTGGAGACGATTTGTCTGAAGTGTTTACAGAAGGATATTCAGCGGCGTTATGGCAGTTGCGAGCAGTTAGCGGAAGACTTGCGGCGGTTCCAGGTGGGAGAGCCGATTGCGGCCCGGCCAGTCTCGGCGATTGAGCGGGGCTGGAAGTGGGCACGGCGTCGTCCGGCGATTGCGGGCATAATTGGCGTGAGCATCGTGGCAGCGGTAGCGCTAGTAGTGGGTGGAATTGTCTACAACGGCAAGCTCGTTAAGGAGCGGAACGTGGCCAACGCCCAGCGGCAACAAGCCGTGAACGCGCAAGAGGAGTCTGAAAAGCAGACCCGGCTGGCGGAAGAGGCACGCATCGAGGCCGATGCGCAACGAGGAGTCGCAACAGATCGAGCGACGGAAGCCAATAAGGCTCGCAGCCAGGCAGAAGAGCAGAGGCAAAAAGCTCTCGAGGCGGAAATCAAGGCAAAGCAATTGCTCGCACAAGCCCACGTCGACAAAGGCGCCTCGGCCTTGTACGAAGGGGACACGACCAAAGCCCTGGGCTGGTTTGCAACGGCACAGTCCGTTGACCAGGGGAATGCAACCAACAACCGTCTCTCGGCTATGCGGACCTGGAACACGTTGAACCAAACGCCCAAGCCGATCATTGAGCTAGCCACACGTGCGGTAGCCCAAGCGAATACTATTAATGGACGCCGACTTGCAGAGCGGGCTATTTTGAATCGCGACACTAACCAAGCCCTGGTACTCTACAACCAACAATCTCGCTTTAGCAAGGACTGGCTGCGGCTCGTCGATTTAAACCTACGCTCTACAAAACAAGCGCAGAAAAAGTCCGACGACCTCCGCTTCTCGAAATTCCAGAATTTCATCCGAAGCACCGAGTGGAGTCCCGATCACAGTCGGATTGCAGTAGCATACGAGAAGTCGCAGGCTGCTCTTTCCCTCTTCACGAAGAAAAGTCTCTACGCCACCACCGTCTTCGACGTAAACACTGCCACTCCTATATTCACACTCGACAGCACGACACCGGTATCGTGTCAATACGATCCTACGGGCAAATACCTTCTCACGCGGTCGACTTCTACCGGAACTATGTTTCTCTGGGATGCAACAAATGGCGAGCAAGCTGCTCTACCCGTTTTTCCGGAAGACGCAAAAGCTTACAGAGCCAAATTCACATCTGACGGACGCCGATTAATCTTTCTCCACAAAGAAGATTCAAGCGTCAATATCTGGGACCTCGGACAGGGAGAAATGACCTCTGTTGATTTCAACAAGACTTTCTATCCCTTTAGACTTGCCTGCCATCCTGACCGACAATTAGCAGCGATTACCGGATTCGATGAAATTCAAATCTTAGACGTAGCGACGGGAAGCTTTTTAGAGAAACGGCTGTACCTTGCCGCAGATTTACTCAAAGCACCGGACACTCATTCGGTCAAGACCTTCTTTTCTCCCGATGGGAACTACCTAGTTGCACATCGCGGGCAATTTGTACAATTTTGGCGAACGGATTCTTGGAAGCCTTGGATACGTGAAATGAAGTTTGATTCCAAGATAAATCATGTGGCCTTCAGTCCTGATGGAGGCCGGTTCTTAACCTGTTCTGACGATGGACGCGTGCGGATATGGAACATCCAAAATGGCCGCCTAGCAAACGCACCGCTTAATCATGAAGGACCCGTTATTTGGGCAGACTTTGACCGCGATGGTCGCCATATCTTTACCCTCAGCAATCACAACACGTATCTAAGACGCGAGGCGACCCTTCGCAGTTGGGACATGGCCACCGAAACACCCCCGTCGCGCGCGTTCCGCCATCTACGAACGGTAACCGACACCGACTTCCATCCTAACGGCAAGCAATTATTGACGGCTGGCGAGGATGGTCGTGTTCTTATCTGGGATGTGCAATCTGCCAAAGTGCAATTGACCATTCAACTCGACGACCAAGTCAAACGCGCTTTCTTCGCGGATGATGGAAAAACCGTTGTCACTCAAACATCAAACAATCCAGAAATCGTTCGTCTCTGGGATACCCTTTCAGGAAAACCGATCTCCCCTCCGCTAGTGCAAAAAGATGACATGTCTCAAGTTGAGCTTAGCCCCGATGGCAAACAAGTGTTAACCGCAGGCGATGGAAGGCTGGCATATCTTTGGGATGTGTCCAACGGCACCCACGGCAAGATATTCGTACCAAGCATCAGGGCCACGGTGCGTAACGCGATCCCCCTAGCAACGTTTGTCGACGACGGTGAGCATATCATCATTTTCAGTGGCGCTACGTTTTTCCTCAACAAAACAAAAACCAAAGAAATCGTCAACGGCCTGAGCCCTTTTGTGGCAGGTCATTCCTACAGCCATTTTGTCGCTGGTAAATCCGGCAACCTGGTTGCCTTGGTCGACCAAGCCGCTGCAGTCCGCGAGGAAGACAAGGTACAAACAATCCTCGTCTACAACATGAACGACGGCGAACGACTGGCAACGCTCCAGCAGAACGCTCTCGTCAACAAACTAGTGTTCAGCCCAGATGAAAAACATATCCTTGCCGCCACTAGTGACAACCGGGTCTACACCTGGCAAATTGACAATGGTTCGTCTCCAATCCCGCCGCTGGAACTATCTGGTCGGATCAACGACCTAAACTTCAGCTCTGACGGTCGACTACTAGTCACTGCCAGCGCCACAACCCAGGGTGGCGGCGCTGCGCAAGTCTGGGATTTACAAACAGGCCAACCTATTACCCCACCATTGACCGATCCTTATGGCGAGATCGTTACGGCACAATTCAGCCCTGATGCTACGAGTATCCTGGCCAGGCGATCGGACAACCCTGTTGAAGTATTGCTCTACCCAATCGTGCCCTCTGGCAAAATTGAAAACGAGCAAATCCTCAAAGCCTCGCAAGTACTGAGTCGCAGCAAC
>CAZXJC010000121.1:0-14657 GCA_964640885.1 uncultured Pirellulaceae bacterium
GAGGTTTCCGTGGAACGTGGCCTCGATCTGATGCGTCACTTGTCAGCCACGCTTCCCGGCTACGCAGTACCTCGCTACGTACAGGAACAGCCAGGCAAACCGGGCAAAACTCTCCTGGCCGGGCCGACATCATGAAACGGATTGTTTGGACTACAGATATCCACCTGAATTTCGTGGATGAAGAAAACCTGCTGCAGTTCCTGGAGCAGTTGCAAGCGAGCCAGGCCGATGCCTTGCTATTCAGTGGTGACATCGGCGAATCCAACAACGTAACCGATTACCTGTCTCAACTGGCTGCGGCGGTCAATTGTCCCACTTACTTCGTACTAGGCAATCATGACTTTTATCATGGCTCTATCGGCGAGGTACGCCAGCAGGTCAAGAGCTTCTGCGATGACCATGGGTCATTGCACTACCTCACTGAATCAGACTTCTTTCCGTTGAGTGACCAGGTGGGCCTGGTAGGCCATGACGGCTGGGCTGACGGTCGCATTGGTGACTATGAAAGCTCGGACGTGATGATGAACGACTACCAGCTAATCAAAGAACTTGCACCTCACAGCAAACTGGAACGCTGGCCCATTTTAAAAGCATTGGGAGACGAGGCGGCAGCCCATATAGAACGCGTGTTGCCACTGGCATTAAAGAAATTTTCAGAGCTTTACCTGGTGACCCATATACCACCTCTGCGCGAAGCCTGCTGGCACAACGACCAAATATCCGATGACGAATGGGCGCCTCATTTCACTTGCCAGGCTGTCGGGGAGACCATTCTCTCCATCATGCGGCAGCATCCCGACCAGCAGTTAACGGTCTTGTGCGGACACACGCACAGTTCGGGAACTACCCAACCGTTGCCAAATGTGACAATCCTGACGGGTCCTGCGCAATACGGCCATCCCGCAATTACTGAAATTTTCGAGATCGAGTCAGCTGACTAATCATGCAGCTGTTTCTTCACAGCCTCGATAATCAGGGCCTCTAAGGCAGGTGCCCAATGAGCTGGCAGCCCATAATACACCATCGAACTGCCTCCCTCGTAACCACCTTCCCGTAACACGCGACGCGAGGGAATATAAGCCATCACGTCATTACTATAGCCAGCAACCCAGATATTAGTGTGTGTGGCTGACTTAGTATCAAGCTCCTTGATCCGCAAAGCGTAATCAATAACCACTTCGCCTCCCAAGATCACGAAGGCCACGGTATCACCAATTTTCCATGTCCCAATAGGATAAGGATAATGTTGCTGTAACGGTTGACCTGCCTCGATATCTCTTAGTAACCAGCGAGCCCGGGCTGCTTCGTAAGAACTCTTGGACTTGAGATTAGCCTTGATGTCATCAATACTCGGCAACGTATCAAGTGGTAACGGAACTTCCCGGTAATGGGTTGCCAACGTGCCCTGCACCGGTCGCAAGGTTCCCACCAACGTTTCTTCAACAGCAGCAGCAAGTCGATTTCCATAGGATTGAGCCAGCTCCACTGTCCGACGCGGTAAAGGATTTTGATCGGCGCCACAGCCAGCAAAAAACATTGCTTCAACTCCTGGATGAGCTTTTTCCAGCGCCATTTGAGCAAAGCCAGGATAATCGCCCGACCACTTGTAAAAGCTAAGAACGGTGGCGTGGCAGGCGTATCCAAAGACTACCGTCTGCAACTCGCCTTCCAGGTCCCTTACAGCCAGGACTGGTACATCATGATCAAAAGGTCCCTTGAGCAACCCCTGCAGACGCAGTTGGGGAACATTCTTTTCGCTGTTCGTTCGTCTGTTAACTGCCACTTCACAATGACCGCTACCCCAGGTGAGGTGGCTAGGAGCCATCTGCTTGATAGCTTCTCCGACGACGCTGACTATTTTCTTGTGCAGCTGTACAACGTACTGGTCGATCTTTTTCTGTTCATCCGCCGAAAGCCGTTCATAGTGTAAGGGTCCCAGGTTTCGACCGACGACAGGTCCCGTATGCGTATGCGAGACACAGAGCGCAATCTGTCGTCGCTGAAAGCCATATTCTTTTTCGAGCGACTTACAAATAGCTGCGGTCAAGGTTTGATCAATACCGACCAGGTCGAGCGTCACCAGTACAGCACGATTTCCTAGCGGGTCTCGCAAGACAAGTGCCTTGGCCCACAAGTCCGTCAGCTTCCCTTCGGCAACATGCTCCCGACCTCCATAACCCGACATCCAGATAAACTGTTGAGGAGTAATTGCTGTTTTAGCCGACCCAGCGTGCCAAGGCTCTGCAGCCTGACCCAGTAATTGAGTGGTTCCCAACACGATTAAGATCAACAGAGCTTGCAGTCGCTGCTTGTATTTATTCATTACTTCTCCCATTTCACAGTAATGGTCTTCCTGGCAATATCCAGGTCACACTTTGTTAGCTTTTAAATCGGCCAGTGGATAAAACGTATCTCGCCAGCGGATACCGCCGCGAACATATGTCAGAATCGTAGCACGCCAGAGAATGTAATTGAATAATAGGACCGCCACGGGATACCAAAAGACACTTGAGTAACGGACTCCTATTTCACTGGCTCCTTTCAAAAATATGGTTACCAGCAAGATCAGAATGGCACCATAAAGCCAGCGTGTAACCCCCGTAGTCAGGAAGACAGCAACCCAGGGACTAAACAAACCAACCAGTAATAGCAGGGATCCCATGAAGATAAAGCTAAGGCGATAATCGAGACCAGCCAGGGCGTTTTTTTCCAGGCCGACCATCAATTCTTTAACCGAAGCATACCAGGGAACCCGAATCTGGTCCGAACCCACAACCAGTTCCTGAGCAAATCCGTGTTGCTTAATGATCTTTCCAAGTTTCACATCATCGTCTGGCCGCATGGCAATCAGTTGGTGCATCCCGCATTCCCGGTAGGCTTCAGACCTGACCAAATTAAAGGCACCAATGCCAACGTGGGCCTCGCTGTTTGGATCCGACACTTTCCAGACACGAAAGTAAATGGAAAACAAGGTTCCAAAAAGAGTCACGAATGCTTCCAACAACCGGCTGGGCATCGACACCTCAGGCGTCATCGTGAGATGGTCCAGCTGGCGCTGTTGCACGTACGCCATCGCCCGCCGCAAAACCAGCGGCTGAATAATAATGTCCGCATCAGTAAAGAGCAGGTATTCGCCCCGCGAACGTTGCGCTCCCAGTTGCAGGGCATGGTTCTTCCCCAGCCAGCCGGCTGGCAATTCTTCCAAGTGAACAACTTCTAGTACCGTTTGCTGCTGAGCCAGGCGATCCAGAATTTCACCCGTATCATCCGTCGACCGATCATTGACCACAACCAGTTCCAGGTTCGGATAGTCAAGCTCGAACCAGGAATTCAGCGCAGCCTCAATGTCGCGAGCTTCGTTGCGAGCTGCCACGACAATCGATATCGACGGCAGCTCATCTCCAGTGGCCGCGGGATGATCGCTCAACAGTTTCAACTGCTGACTGTTGATAGCCAGTCGCCAGATGAGTAGCAAAACGGTCGCTAAATGCGCCGTTGCAATCCAGAACCAGAGAGTCGGCCAGTTAATCATGCGTTGAGTTTTAAGACCCGGCGAGCATTGTCACGGTAAATCTTTTGCTCAACGTCTTTCGGCAACTCGAGCTTCTGCTCGAACAGATCAAATTGGGGAACAGGTTGCTTGGGAGCCAGGAAATCTGTTCCAAACATGATGCGGTCTTGCCGACGGATCAAAAACTCTCGACCAAACTCAAGATCCCGGGAAATGGAGTTCGCACCACTACCGGCCGAGAGGTCTCCATAAATATTTGGGTACTTGCTCATCAGTCGATCGATGGCGCCACCTGGAGCCACCTTGCCCTTGGGATAGCCAGACAACTCCTTTTGGGCAGAGATACCGGAGATAGAAGCCCACCAGCCAGGACCATGTCCAATAAAATTACACTTCGGATTCTGCTGCAGAACTTTCTCCAGGCCGGGTAAACCCGGCTTGTCGGTGTTTCGCTGGTTATCGAGATGAAACAAAACGGGCAGGCCAACTTCAGCACAGCCCGCAAAAATTGCCATGTTGCGCGGGTCATCAAAAGCAACCCCCGGCTTGTGCTCCCCAAATCCCTTGGCACCCATATCGATATACTTTTTCAACATGGCCACTAGTCCCTGGTGGCCGCCCTTGTAAGAAGTCCTCGGGTCGATAGAGCAGAAGGGGATCAGGCGGTCGCGGTGATCGAGCGTTTGGGCCAACACAAAGTCAGCAGTCAGCGGATAACTGGACGACTCTGGTGAAACCAGTGGCAAGACTACCGCCTGGGCAATGTCATGTGCATCCATCCAGCGAAGCAATTGTTCCGCGCTCAAGGTCTCGGTACTATTCCAAGTTTGTCCCAGGTGGGTGTGCATATCGACATAGCGACTCGCTTTCTTGGGAGCAGCCTGGCCAACATGGGCTGCGGCGATCAACGAACCGGCAGAAAGAGCCACGCGACGATGAAACTGACGGCGGTGAAGGGTGCTGGGTTTTTTTGGGGCTGATTTCATGGGGAAGACTCCTGGACATGTTCGTGGCTGACAAGTGGGTTCTATTTTGGTCATTGCCCGCCGGACTTTTCAAGCGGTCAACCAATTTCTCTGGGCAAAAACAAGTTGCTTGTATCCCTTACCCTTCGTGGTACGATGAAGCACATTGATTGCGGGTTTTTCACCCGCCGACCAAAATACGGCAATCCAGAGAAAGGATTCGAGCTTTGCCTGCTGAGTTTAACGCGATCTATCAGCAAGACTGCCTGGCAGGCTTGTCGGAGGTGGACACCGGCGTCGTGGATCTGGCTTTCGCCGATCCTCCCTTTAACATCGGCTACCAGTACGATGTCTACGAAGATCAGCGGGCCAGCGATGACTATCTCCAGTGGTGTTCCCAGTGGATTGAACAGGTCGTTCGCGTGCTTAAGGAAGATGGCACCTTTTGGCTGGCCATCGGTGACGAGTATGCCGCCGAACTCAAAGTGTTAATGCAACAAGACCATCAATTGACTTGTCGCAGTTGGGTCATCTGGTACTACACGTTCGGTGTCAATTGCACGAACAAATTCAGCCGTTCCCACGCGCATCTGTTTCAGATGGTTAAAAACCCTAAACAGTTCACCTTCAATTCAGACGAGGTGCGAGTACCTTCTGCTCGGCAACTAGTTTACGGTGATAAACGGGCCAACCCCAAAGGCCGCCTGCCAGACGACACTTGGATCCTCCGCCCGCAAGACAGTCCCGAGAGTTTCACCGCCCAGGAAGATACCTGGTATTTTCCCCGCGTGGCAGGAACTTTTAAAGAGCGTGGTGGATTTCATGGCTGCCAGATGCCTGAACAACTACTGGGGCGAATTATTCGCGCCTGCAGCCAGCCCCAGGAACTGGTCCTGGATCCTTTCGCCGGAAGCGGTACAACGCTGGCCGTTGCCAAGAAACTGGATCGCCGATACCTGGGTTTTGAACTTTCTGAAAACTACGTGACCTGTATCCAGGAACGACTCGACGCTATCCAAGCTGGAGACCGCCTGGACGGGGCGGAGGAACCGTTAACCAGTGCTCCAAGTACAAAGCAGGGACGACGCCTAAAATCAAAATCGGAAAAATCGACTGCCAAGAGCCGTGAAACAGAAGAATCCTGTCAACAATCTTTACCGGGTTTAGAATAATGAAATACGCCATTTGCAACGAAACCTTTCAAGACTGGCCTTTTGAAAAAGCATTTCAATTTGCCAGTGAGTGTGGTTACCAGGCCCTGGAGATCGCTCCTTTCACAATCAACAAGGACGTGCGGCAAATTACAGCCGCCGAGCGAGCAACCGTGCGCGAACAGGCAGACGACGCCGGTTTATCCATCCTGGGGCTTCATTGGCTACTGGCCTTTACCGAAGGTTTTTACCTGACCTCACCCGAGGCGGATGTGCGGCAGGCAACCACGGCCTACCTGGAAGACTTGGCCCGGCTTTGCCATGACCTGGGGGGTAACATCATGGTACTGGGATCGCCTCACCAGCGCAACGTGTTGCCCGGAGTAACCATGAACGAAGCGATGGGCTATGCTGCTGAAGTTCTCAAACAATGCATGCCAACCTTTGCAGACCTTGGTATCCAGTTGGCCCTGGAACCGTTAGGCCCTGAAGAAGGAGACTTTTTGCTGACCGCCGACCTGGCTGTGGAACTGATTGAAATGATCGATGCGCCACCATGTCATCTCCACCTGGATGTTAAAGCCATGTCTACGGAAGAACAGCCGATAGACGAAATCATACGCAAGCACTCTGACCACCTGATCCACTTTCACGCCAATGATGCTAATCGACGAGGGCCGGGTATGGGAGAGATCGATTTTGTCCCCATTCTCCAGGCGTTGAAAGACATTAACTACGATGGCTGGGTCTGCGTCGAGGTTTTTGATTACGACCCTGGCGTGGAAGCGTTAGCAAAAGAGAGCATCGATTACTTGAAATCGTGCGTCTAACAAAACGGCTGCTTAGCCGCCGGCTTTCAATTCCGCCAAATGCTGAGCGGTACCGACCAGTCGATCCCAGTTATCCCTGATGTAATCGGGTGGGCCACCAATTTGGGCCATCACCTGGGCGGCATTTTCTGTTGGCACCAGTTCAATCGCATCCCAAGGACAAACGACCAGGGCATGTGGATTGGTCTTCTTCTGAGGTAACTGAATGCAAACATTACAACCGGTGCAACGTTCCGGATCAATTTCACACCAGGATTGCACACCCTTAACGCCGAGCGAGTGTTCAAATAACCGGATGCAGTCGTCGACTGGGCAAACTTCCAGGCAAGACTCACAGCCCGTACAATTATCGGCGTTAATGATCGCCAGATTCTTGGGTACTTTTCTAGCCATTCGTTTGACTCATTCCAAGGCACGCTTACTGCATTTCACGGACAGGTGATTATAGTCTAGTCATCGACCAGGGGCCAACCGCTTCTTGCCCTTAGCTGAGAAGATTTCTGGGGCCTGAAACAGCCAATCTTCGCTATTATCCTGGAATTCTTTCGCCACGCAGGAGATCCTCGAATGACTGACGGGCACGAATTAGCTGTGCTACCCCATCCTGGATCAAAACTTCGGCTGCCAAGGGCTTAGAATTATAGTTGGATCCCATCACTGCCCCGTAAGCCCCTGCACATTCAATCACCAGGTAATCCCCGACCTGGGCCACTGGCAATGACCGGGGACTCACATAGCCCCCCTCTTCCTGGGTAAAAATATCGCCCGATTCGCAAAGCGGACCACCGACAACCATCTCTCGACATTCGGTCGGCATCTCGGCACGGGGTACCACGGACATCGGATGATAGGAACCATAGAGAATCGGCCTGGCCAGATTATTAAATCCAGCATCTACGAGGTAGTAGCCGGTGTTACCCATCATCTTGGTACCACGAATCTCGGCTACTAGAAATCCGCTTTCAGCCGTCAAATAGCGTCCCGGTTCAATTTCCAGCGAGAGAGCATGACCTAATCGTTCCTGCAATCGCTGGCGACTCTCATCCCAGATCTGGTAATAGCTAGCCAGATCGATCCGTTCTTCGCCCTGTTGATAGGGGATTGGCAATCCACCACCCGCACTGATCGAATGGACACTTGATCCTATCTCCTGAACTGTTTTTTCCATTGCTTGGGAAACTTCGGCCAGGTGCTCAAGGTCGGTTCCGGAACCGATATGCATATGAACACCGGAGATTTGCAGGCCGTGGCGTCCCGCCCGCTGGACACAGTCTGCTACTTGTTCATGCCAGATCCCGTGCTTCGATTGTTCGCCACCCGTGTTGGTCTTTTGGCTGTGACCATGCCCAAAGCCAGGGTTAATCCTGAGCGTGATTGATTTTCCCGAGGCCCGCTCTCCATACTGGTCAATCATGTCAGGGGATCCCACGTTGACATGAATATCGTGCTCCAGGACCATCTCCAGGCTTTGTTGATCGAAAAGGTCGGCGGTGAAGACAATCTCCGGAACGTCACCTTCCTGGCCCGGCTGGCAACCAGCCTGTAAGGCGCGGTGAATTTCTCCTGCACTTACGGCATCGACCCGAACACCATGACGGCGCACCAGATCAATAATGGCGATATTGGAACAGGCCTTCTGGGCAAAGCGAATCACATCAAACGAGCGGAGCTCTTCGATCCGCTGTTGAATCACGGCCGCATCATAGAAATAAGCCGGTGTACCGAATTCTTGTGCCAAGTCTCCAACGGCTACGCCCGCAATGTCACTGCGTAGCTGTGCTGACAGATTATCACTTGTCATCGTCGCTCACGTCGCTCCGTAAATCTTCGACTGGCAATCCTGCGGTCTGCCAGAAATTAAAAAGCGGTGCCGGACCTTCATCAAGTCCGGCACCGCGTTAACTGTTAGCAAGGTCGTTGATCTTCAACTAGAAGTCAAGTCCGCCAGCAATACCGGCCTGGACACCAGCGCCAATCGCTTTGATCACGCCTTCTTCCAATTGGAACCGATAGAGTGCACTTGTGCTTTCCTTTTCCATAGTAACACTCAGGACCACGTGATCCTTCCCAGCTGCTGTTTTCAACTGGCGAATCATAGCATTGACAATCGGATTATCGTCAAAGGAACTGGCAAACTCCAAGATCGGTGTTAAAGCCACGCTCAATTCCATCGGTCGAACAGCCTTGCCACCGGAGGAAGAATTCTTGTCGATGATTCCCTTAAGGAAGGAGATGCTGTTGGGAGCGAGTCCAAAGTAAATACTGTTATCGCTCGTTCCGAGTGCAATTTGCAGTTCCCCACCAAAAATTTGACTTGCTTCTTCCTGAGGCGGAATGGGAACCGTCACGGTGTGGAAGTTGATTCCCTTGTAAACTTCGGTGTCGAAGCGAATCTGGACCTCTTTGGGGAAATCTGGCTCTTCCTGGAGCAATCGAATTGCTTTCTTAATAGCAGCGGCCAACTTCTTGCCACCAACAACGTGGAATCCGCCGCCCACCTGAACCGATTTATCCTTCAAAAAGACAGCCATGGCACCATCAATGGTACCTGCTTCGATGGTTTCGATGCCAACATCGATCATGTCACTGAGCACTTCTTTCAATGCTGCCAATGCTTTCGGTGGCACGCTGGCATCCCGATCCAATTCATTGAAAATCTGCGCTCGCATGCCTTCCAGCGTGATCTTGCCCTGAGCGGCTTCTTCCGGAAGCGCCTTGGTGGTGACATTCATTCGGACGGCTGCATCTGCAGAATGAAATCCAACAAAGTTAGATTTCAAATCGCTCATGACGGCAAAGCCCTTGGCCAGCGTTGACCCCTTAACGGGCGTCAGTGCCATATCAAAATAGGTGCCGGCACCTTTTTGGTCATAATTCCAGCCGATCATGATTTCTTCGACTTCATTGACCATCTTTTCCATCTGGGCAACCTGGTTTTGCACCGATTTGCGTCGTACTTCGTAAGCTTCATCGCTCTCCCCAGGCTCTCGTTCCAGGGTTGCTTCAACACCTGCTTTCATTTGGCTAATAAGCATGTTGCGAAACAGAGCTGGAATCGCTTGGATGTTGCCGCGAACGGCAAAGTCGTAGCTCTCATCAAGGCCGCCAAGCAGTTTAAGCGGATCGCGTGGCAGTTTAGCGAGTCCCTCGGCGCTGTTGCTAATATGAGCCCAGCCGCCCTGCTCTTTCACAAAAATGTTGACCGGTCCGGTGAGTTGTTGAATCCCGTTGCCAGCATCTTGCGCTGGACCCAGTTGTGCCTGGACAAGTGTCATCATCTGGCTGAAATTCTTCACGGGAACAAATGCCTTGAGCGTGAAACCCAGTTCACCTTCCAGTGAAACCACAGCACCAATCGCCTTGGACCGGTCGATCCCTGCCGTAAACGGTTCCAGCATCGCGTTGAGCTGATCGTCAATCCCTGGCAGACCAATTGCCGCGATGACATGTTTGGCATCACCTACCAACTCATCAACACTAGACAGCGTGATCACTGCAGCAGGCTTGGGTGCCGTTTGCGCCCGGGACTCGGCCCAGGGAGTCATTACGACAGTTAAAATGGCTGCGATCAAGCTCAAATGTTTTAAGTGTTTCACAACTACAATCTCCTATAGTCTCGTCTCGATAAACCAGGGCACTCGCCTGCGATCAAAAGTAACACATGCAAACCACAATTCAGAAACACTGCCGGTTCCGTCAAAATCTGAACCAGCCGGTTTCAGGTTGTCCCCCGCATCATGCAGAAATTGCTGCTCGTCCATGGAACCGATCTGCTAACAAGCAAACCGGGAACAGCGACTCATCGATAGACCCGAGGGGCGAAAGAAAAGTTTCCCTCAACAGTTCGGATGCACAATAAGCCAGTTAGACCAACTCATTGTACCCCGTTTTAATGGGCGATGTAATCACTACGGTGAGAAATCACCAAGATTCTGTAAGGCTCGCAAAACACTACCCAGCCAGTATTTTAGCGGAGTGCAAAGCCCATTCAGAACACCACTACGAACAAGGCTCAGAATCGCCAAGCCGTCTACGGCTATCGTTCACGATAAGTGATGCGACCTTTAGTCAAATCGTAAGGCGATAATTCCACTTTTACTTTGTCGCCTGGCACGATCCGGATGAAGTGTTTTCTCATGCGGCCAGCAACGTGCGCTAGAACTTCCGAACCCGTTTCGAGTTGGACACGAAAACGTGTATTGGCCAGCGCTTGGGTAACCGTTCCTTCAACTTCCAGAGCTTCTTCTTTAGCCATTCAATTCTCCGCCCAATACAACTACTCAAGAAACATCTAGCCACGTACTGCGGTTCAATATATCACTTCCCCGTTTGGCGTCTAGACGGATTTACGTCGCCAGTCGGCCCCAAACGGCTAACTTTCAGCTAGCGCGGAAAATGCTGCTGTCAGCGATGTCAGAATATAATCCGCAGACTCAATGCCGATTGAGAGTCGAATCGTACCGCTGGTGATCCCCACCTTGTCGCGCTCTAGATCACTTAGCTTCCGATGACTCGTCGACACCGGATGACTCAACGTCGTGGACAGCTCGCCCAAAGAGGGGCAAAAGGGAATCTCCTCGGCTGCCTTGATAAAGGAGTCTGCCACTACTTGCCCACCGCTGAGATTGAAGGTCACCATCGAACCAAACTGGTCACCAAACTGCTGGCGGGACAATTCATGATCGGGATGGGATGGCAAACCGGGATATTGAACCGCTTCAACTAACGGCTGTTGCTGGCTTAAAAACTCTGCCACTTGCTGGGCGTTGGCCGAAGCACGACTCAATCTTAATGGCAACGTGCCCAATCCTCGCAGCGCAAGCCAGCAATCGAGCGGACTACTGGCCAGGCCCCAGGCAGCCACTGCCTGGGGAACACGGTCCCACAGTCGCTCTGGGCCCGCCAGCATGCCCAGCATCACATCGCTGTGTCCATTCATCATTTTACTGACACTTTCCATCACCAAGTCGGCACCAAACTCCAACGGTCGACAAAGTGCCGGAGTAGCAAACGTATTGTCTACAAGTAGCAGCGCCTCGTGACGGTGAGCCAGTTCGGCCAGCGACGCCAGGTCCGCAACCCGCAACTGAGGATTGGTGATGGTTTCGACCACCAGCAAGCGAGTATTATCCTGGAAAGCGTCGGACAATGTTGCCAGGTCATGGGGATCGGCAATCGTGTGCTGGACCCCATAACGGCTGGCCTCTGCTGTCAATAATTGAGCGCTACGGCCGTAGAGCTGGTTGCTAACAACCACATGATCGCCGTGACTTAACTGGGATAAGACCGCAGCGGCCAAGGCGGCCATTCCAGAAGAAGTAATGGCCACGCGTTCGGCCCCATGAAGCAGGCGACACTGGTCGGCAAACATATCAGCATTCGGATGCCCATCGCGCTGATAAACATAGCCACTAATTTCTCCCTCCAGCAACTGGTTTGCCTGCTCAGTCGTGTCGCATTCCCAGACCGAAGTCAGTTGAATAGGGGGCGCGTGGGGTTGAGTGGTAGAGGGTGCCGGTGCTGCTGGACGTGGACAAATATCTTCCGGACGTGGTTTCGCCACTGGAATGCTCCTTGCTGGAAATTCAGGACTTTGCCAGTGCGTGGACTTCTGGCAAGTTACCATCCCCATCAAATGGCATGTCTCGCAAGGGGGTCAGGACTTCCAGGTCCGATCGTTGCTGGGCCTCTTCCAGGTAAACAGCCGAACATTCAACTTCCGCCACATCCAATGTATCGCGAATCCACATTAAGCGAGATTCCTGCGGTGGAATCAGGCCAATGGTAGAGAGGGCCATATCAAGCGTCTCGCGATCAGTTTCATAATCCAGGGGAATCATGGCACCAGTCGGATGGCCACCGGTCAGGCAGTTAACACGCGTGGCCTGCATGTTCATCTGTTCCACGACGCGAGAGAGGCAAAATTCTGCCAGTCCAATCCCAGCGGCGTTCCCGTGAGTTTCGTCCGTCAGGCCCCGGACAATGATCTTCTTGACCTTCGGATATTCCTCGTCCGCTGCCCGGTGATCCAGGTACTTGCGTCCGACAACATTCGTATCCAATCCGGAACCACTGATGTTCTTGCCAATCTCATCAATAGTCAAAACGTCAACTTGATCAAACGGCAACCGAGGCATCCATTGCTTGGCGAGCACCAACAGTCCTTTTTCTTCTTCTTCAAAATTTTCTGGGGCTACGCCAGCCAGCTTAGCGGTTTCATCATAAGCATTTTCGACAATCGCCAGGCCGCCGACAATTCGGCACTTGGCTAACACCTCGCGGGCCACGCTGCGCACAATTTGACCGAAACTGTAGTTCATAATGGCTCGATGATAGATTAACGCGCCAGCATGTTTGCCGAGGCCTATCAGCATCATCTTCATCAGGCCGCTTTCGATGTCTCCATGAAATCCAGTGTGTGGTTTCACGCGTCCACAAACAAAGACGTGGTCCGCTCCCGACGCCTGCTGGTCAAAATGGACCGGGAATCCTTCAGCCGCATTACAGACCACCACCGTCTCCATGCTGGCTCGTATTGGGCACCCACAAAATTCCTCAGTGATGCCATAGGATTCGATAATCTGTTGTTGTCCTTCCGCGGTACCACCGCCATGGCTTCCCATGGCTGGCACGATAAAGGGTTCAGCTCCCAAAGCCTTCAAGTGCTGAGAGATCCCACGGATAATAATATGAATATTGGCAATACCACGGCTACCAGCTGTAATCGCCACGCTTTGTCCTGGCTGAATTTTCTCTGACAGCGACAAGGAAGCCAGTTGCTGTTCCACCTCTACTGCCACATCCTCTACAACAGGGCCTTCAAATTGTTGTCGCAGCCGAAACAGTTGGGGATAGCTCGTCATCAAATCCACCCTCTTTCAAAAACAGCGGTTGTTGTGATGTTCAGGCAACCTGGCAATTAGCAAATTACCGGAACATCTATTATGGCCTCTTTGATTCCCCCGTGACAGCCCGTTAACCGTTACTGGCTTAGCAACTAAACAGCTCAGCGAGCGGGGAAAAATAGTCTTCATATCCAGTTAGCGCATCTCCATTGATCGACAATACGACCTGTTCGTTAGCTGTCGCCAGCCAGTTCCCACCTTCCAGGAGGCAATCACTTCGCACTAAGCCAGCCTGTTTTTTGATCTGGAGCGGCGTGGCAGAACTTTGCCATAAGACCTTCGTCCCTTCCTGGTTCGACACCATTACGGCCCTCTCTGAGGTCACGATCAACCAGCACGATTTTTTAGGTCCCGACAGAATCTCACCACTCTTTAATGATCTGACCTCTACGCCACGATACAACCGACTGATCGTTTCGCCCGTTTCCAACAGGTCGAGCGCAGCGCAAGCAATAGCCGCCGGCAGACGAACTGGCAGTGTGCTTGCTGGGCAAGAGAGCTGCAGTTGTGCACGGTAGGCATGAGCCAATTGTTTTTTCGTAGTCTTTGCATCACGTCCCAAAAAACCGGCTGCCTCGACAACGGCCTGGTCTTCTGCCAGCCGCGGGGCCAAGCGGGCAGCCAGCGCTGTTAATCCGTCCAAGTACTGGTCGATCACTGGTGAGCCAACTGGCAACGCGGGTGATTCGAAATCATGGGGCAAATCTTCTTTCCATGAATCGACGGTTTGCTGCTGTTGCTCTGCTGTCAAACTGTCATAAAGCGTCAGGCCGGATAGCGTTTGCGCCAACTCGGTCATGGCATGTTCCTTAACCACTACCACGTAGCCGATGAGTGACTGCAAAGCGGCATTACATTGCTCGGGCAATGCTGTCTCTGTTGACTGCGGCGCCGCGAACTCGGCCGCCAATCGTTCCTCTACCTGCCTGCGCCACTTCTGTTGTTGTCGAGAACTTGAGTCGTTAAAGCAACGGCTGGCAAAACGAGCCAAGCGATCCAGGATCGACTGGCGTTCGCCCTCGGTTAAAACCACTGCGGCACGATAGCGCCTGGGCTGACAGCTTTTGCCGGCAGCGAGGCAGCGATAAAGATAGATGCGGTCATATTCACTGCGCAACTGGATGGCACCTACTTCGCCCAAAGCCCGGGTCAACGTTTCTCCACTGGCTGGAAAGTTTGCCAACAGTTCCGTAAGTTCCGCGGCATAAATCCAGTTTGGATCCCGGTGCCGGAAATCGCCCCCATAGATGGCAGCCACTTCAAACCCAATCACTCGCACAATATGGTTGAGCAAA
>CAZXJC010000122.1:0-2657 GCA_964640885.1 uncultured Pirellulaceae bacterium
ACTGCCAGCGATCCCCAGCACTTTCAGTTGCAGCGACCTGGCGGTCGCCGGCACCCCCAGCAGTTGGACCAGGATAGGTCCGAAATCGGTCTTGGCATCGTTGCGGCCGACGAAACTTGGCTGGTGAATGGGGTCGTATAGCCGTCCCCCCTTCTCGGCAGTCTGAGGTTTGAGCCGAATGGTGCCATTACGGCCCCGTAGGCTGTCGACCTCTGGATGATCGATATACTCCAGCGGATCAAGGCCACTTGACTTCCACTGCTGGTACCAGAGGTCAGTCTCGTTGGTGACCGCCCACTGGCGACTCTCCTTGTGCGCACGGATTTCGGTGATCGTAGCCAATTCGTCCAGCGTTCCGTCTGGCTTGCGGAAAAAGGTCCCCCAGGTGACATCAACGAACCGCCACTGCTCCCGATAGTAGACTTCCACGCAGATATGGTTGTGATTCTTGGCTGGTGTCGGACCATGGATGTAGAACTCCACCGGGCGGGCGCGGACCTTTAGTCGTTCGGCCAACTCCAGGAAGGTGGCGATATGATTGCCACAGATGCCGGCTCTCATTTCCAGGCACTGCTCGACGTTTTTCGGCAGCGGCTGTTGGTCGGTCTTGCGTACCGAGTAGTTGAGGGAGCTAAGCTGCGATTGGACGTAATTCATGGCAGCGACGCTAAACAGGTATTCACGTGCCAAGGCAGGCCGACGATTGTTTAACTGCGCTATCTGGCGGGCGATGGTTTTAGCTGCTGCATCGGTGCGTGGGGTCGCTGCCGGTTGCCCAGGGACGACCGTACAGGGAAGAAGTAGTGCCAGGAATGTTAGCAGGCTTTTCATGACGTCACGGGGCCTCGCGTTAGTCTCTGCTTGCCGCTACTCTCCCTCAAGTTCTTCCAGCAGTCTTAGCAGCTCGTCGGGTATCTCAGACGGAGGCTGAGACGGGCCTGGCTGGGCCGCTTCCCGATTAGGGGGCAAATCAATTGTCGATTCGCCCGTATGTACCTCGAAATCTCCCAGGTCGAATTCGGTCGTGTCCTGGGTGGGAATCGTGATAACCGCTTCACACTTTGGGCATTTGCCTCTCCGTCCCGCCACTTGCGTGGGGAGCGTGAGATCCTTTGCACAGGCAGGACATTGAAAAACGAAACTCTCCTGCATGAACTCCTCCCGGGTTGAAGTGGCTGGTCGCTGTTTTTCAGTATAACCACGCAGTTGCAACGTGCCTAGTTTGCCATCACGTTCAGCCTCCCAGTTTCCTCTTTCACGATCCTTGCCTGCACCCCTATGATAGTGACTGAGAGACCCCTGCGGAGAGAAGAGCAGATGAAGTGGCTGCGTACAACTCGATTTCGCTGGCTGGCTCGGCCGTTGTTGGCGGTCGTGGCGACACTGCTGGCGCTGCTGTTAGCCGAGATAAGCGTGCGACTGGCTCGGCTAGCTCCCGACGTGATCGCAATCGAAGTGGATGCGGAGGCCTCGGCTTTTCAACGGTCCGACAATCCGATCCTGGCTTACGAGTTGAAGCCGAGCTTTCGTGGCGATTCACGGGCAGCTGGTCGTACGGATATCATTACGAATTCGCATGGCCAACGCGACGTGGAACGCAGCCTTGAAAAACCGGTTGGCGTTGTGCGAACAATCGTGCTTGGTGATTCGGTCGTCCAGGGAGTTGGGGTTACCGATCTTAATCAGACAATTTCCCGCCAGCTTGAAATAGAGTTGGGCGAACCGACTCAGGAAGTATTGAATTTTGGTGTCGATGGTTATTGCACCCGTGCCGAGATCGAATTGCTGGAAACTAAGGGGCTTCGTTTTTCCCCAGACCAGGTGGTCCTGGTGTTCGTCGAAAACGACTTCGAAAACTTTAATCCAGAGATCGAGCGACTGGCGTCGAAGCGGCCGGCAATAATCAATCGCCTGTTTCGCCGTTCCTCACTGTTCCGGATGGTGTGCCTGCAATTGAACTTGTTCCATTTCGGAGTGGAGACCGATCCGCACAGTTGGAATACCAGGGCGATTGGTGACAATAACGTTGTTGCCGGACTCACTCGTATGAAACAACTGTCCCTGCAACATCAGTTCGACGTACTGATCGCCATTTGGCCGCAGTTTCGTGACGAGGGGATTCGTGATGTGCATGAAATCCCGGGAAAGGACGAACTGTTGATTGAGCGATTAGCAGGAAGCATGCAAATCCCGACCGTTCGGCTCTCGGGCTACTTTAGAGAGCATTGGGAGTCTACTGACCGAAAAGAGAATCCCCGACTTGCCTACACCAACGGCGACGAGATGCATCCTTCCGCATTGGGATGCCAGGTCGCCGCCAGGTCACTGAAGGCAATTCTCGAGACAATCGAACCAGCGGGTGGACAACAAGAGTTTTCAAGTGACCAGGTTGATCGGGAAGCAATTTCCCTGGCCCAGGCATTAGGGGCTAAGAGCAAGCCGTCCTATTATGCGAGGATGGTCAATGATGCTGTGGCCACGGAACAAAGTGTTGGGGGAGCACCGGAAGCAGAACGACTATACCAGGAAGCAATTTCTATTCGTCCCGACTTGCCAAATGCCTACTTTAATCTTGCGGTCCTCTACGAGCGGCAGGGAAAGCAAGAAGCGGCGAGGCAACAATACCTGCTCGCCGTCGGTTGCCGTCCACGAGACCT
>CAZXJC010000123.1:0-8814 GCA_964640885.1 uncultured Pirellulaceae bacterium
CTGGTCGTAATGGCTGACTTCATGGGAGTGGTGGGTGGTTATTTCTACAGCGTCATGATCGTGGGGATCGACAAACACCAATACATGTATCATTCCCAGGCGTTTGTTGGTGGTTTCGATCTGGTTATTGGAATCTTGAAAAGTTTCTTTTTCGGATCCGCCATTGCACTCGTCTGTTGTTATCGCGGTTTTCACTCTGAGCCGGGAGCCGAGGGTGTCGGGCGGGCGGCCACAGCTGCCTTTGTTTATTCATTTGTTTTAATTTTGGCCCTCGACCTGTTTGTGGGAATGTTTTTGGACACCATCTATCTCTTCTGGAACCCGGGAGGGAGCAAGCTATTCTGAAATGACGGGCGACACTATTTCCAACACCGACACCGCTTTACCCGAACAGCTCATGCTGTCGATTCAGGGCCTGGGCATTTCGTTCGGCACTCACGAAGTTCTGCGCAATATTAACTTACAGGTTCCTCGGGGGCAGACCCTAGCGATCATCGGAGAAAGCGGCTGTGGTAAAACTGTCTTACTAAAAACCCTCATCCAACTCATCGCGCCGACAACTGGCAAAGTTCTTTTTGACGGCCAGGACCTGTCGACACTTAACTTGCACGATCTGGCCAAGCAACGAACTCGCTTTGGTTTTATTTTTCAGCAGGCCGCCCTTTTTGACAGCATGACAATTGGTCAGAATGTCGCCTTTCCTCTCTTACAGCACACTGGGCTGTCCGAAGCAGAGGTTCAGCAGCGGGTCCTGGAGCAGTTGGCTGATGTTGGGCTACCCGATTCGGTAATCGACAAGAAGCCAGCTGAGCTTTCCGGTGGCATGCGGAAACGAGTGGGTGTTGCTCGTGCCTTGATGCTGAACCCGGAACTTGTCCTTTATGATGAGCCAACCACTGGGTTAGATCCTATTGTGAGTGACGTGATCAACGAATTGATCCTGCGTTCTCGAAGGCGCTATTGCGTCACCAGCATCGTTGTCACCCATGACATGCGAACGGCTCGCAAGGTTGCTGATCGAGTCGTCATGTTGTATCCCACCAGTCGACTCGATCCGGACGAACCGCAGATCATTTTTGATGGACCACCAAGCGAATTGGATCGTACAGAGGATCGTCGTGTTGTGCAATTTGTCCGCGGGGAAGCGGGTGCACGACTGATGGAAATGCGCGCAGAAACATCTGCGGCTGATTACTAGGAGTTGCCTCGGCAGTTAAACCTATGGACGAACGTGTATTAAAGTTTCGTGTCGGCGTGGTCGTACTCACGGCAAGTATCGTGACTGCTATCCTAATCGTCATGTTTGGAGCAGTCCCCGACTTTACCGGTTCCTATTACCTGTTGAACATTGAATTTCCAGCTGCACCCGGAGTTGGCAGAAACTCCCCAGTGCTCAAAAGTGGTGTTCCCATTGGTCGTGTCACCCATGTCGACCTGCAAGAAGATGGGGGAGTCCTGTTAAAGCTGCGCGTGCAATCACGTTATAAGCTTAAGCAGAGTGAGCTCTGTCGGATTCGCATTGGATCCATGGTAACCGGAGATGCGGTCCTCGAATTCGTCGCCAGTAATCGCAAACAGTTACTGGAAAGATTCGATCAAAACCAGGACGGCCAACTGGACCGCGCGGAAGCCAACAAGACGGCGGAATTCCTGCAAGACGGAGACTATCTGCGAACGGGCATGGTAGCGGAAGATCCGTTACAGATCATCATGAACATGGAACAAACCATGGGGGACACCTTTAAATCGATTGAACACGCTGGTGTTGGAATCGAAAAGGCAGCGGACGATTTCGCGATGCTAATGCGAAATCTAAACGAGTTCCTGGGCAGTAACGACGGACAATTGCAGGGCATTTTAACGAAGACAGAAGTTGCTTTGGATAATTTCGGAAAAGCCATGGGATTACTTAGCGATTTAGCCGGAGACCCACAGTTCCAAGAGAGCCTAAAAGAAACGTTAAAAGATATGCCCGCACTCTTTGAGCAAGCCAAGCTAACAGTCACCGAAGCTCGCAAGGCCATGCGCAGTTTTGAGACAATGAGTGAATCAGCAACGGTCAATCTCAACAATCTTAAGCACCTGACGGGGCCCCTTAAGCAACATGGACCTGGCTTGGCAGAAGACCTGGTTCATACAATCAACAGCATGGACCAACTCTTTACCCAGTTGTCGAGTTTTAGCCGGTCGTTAAATAGCCAGGAAGGTTCACTGGGCAAGCTGGTTCATGACCCCAGGCTGTTTCAGCAGCTCAATAGTGCTGCTCAAAATATTAACGAGGCCTCGCGACGTCTGCGTCCAATCATGGAGGATCTACGGATCTTCTCTGACAAGCTGGCAACCGATCCCCGGCAACTTGGCCTCAAGGGTGCCCTAAACAATAAGCCCACCGGTGTCGGAGTGAAGACCAACTTCTGGCAACGTTAGCAGGGTTCTGTCATTTAACGTGGCAGTTCCAGTAGTGGCGGCATCGGCTGCGGACGCAGTGGCACGGCAGGTTCTGCTGGTCGTTGGGGTACGGGGGTACGTGGTACCGGTGGCGGCGTTCGGGGGTTACCCTGCGGGCGGGCAGGTAATTCAGGAACCACTCCCTGCCGGGAACGATCACGCAAACGTTGTGCTCGAAGCAATAGTTGATCGCTGGGAACAATGCGTTGCGGCACCATGCGAAAATCCACGACCCGTTCATCGCGCAACTCGCGTCGAATCATGTTCTCTGAAATGAAATCGACCACGGGCCACTGGTACCAGGGAGGAGAAAAGGTCCGTTTCACTGTCAACGTTTCAAACCCTTCCAGCACCAGCTGGATTTTACGAGTCCCGTAATACGTGAATGGTGTCGAAACCGGAGTAATGCCGATTTCTCGATCGTCCACAAAGACAACTGCACCTGGCGGATTACTGGTGATGGTCAGGCGTCGGCGCACTTTTGCCACACCTGGCTCGCAATCCAGGCAAATCAAAATCAGGCAACTCACTAAGATCAGTGGCGTTCGCATTGTTCATCCATCTCCCGAAGAACTACTCGAATGACCAGCCAGGGACCACTCTTGGGCGGCGAAAGTATAGCGAGACCCCGCACTGACCACTAGGTCAAATTTGCAGGGAACTGTCTAGCAGAATGTGCCTGGAGATAGTTTGGCTGAACTCCTGTCAGAGAAAGATCTGGAACAGCCACCAATATCCTTTAACAACAACTCTATTCCTCTTCCCTGCTGACAAGTAGAATAAGAAGATCACGGATGAAAACGCTTGCATGATGAATGTCGCTCGGAACGGCGCGGTTGCCAGGTCGGGCTGATTCCCCCAATAGAGACGATACGTGAATCCGCCCCCTCTCAAATGGATCGATTGCCTGCAATACACGCCCGTCACCGACGTCGGCATGCGGCGGTCGAACAACCAGGATGCTCATTCGGTCGTGCTGGCCAAGAGTGAGGAAGTCTGGCCCGAGCAGGGTCACGTGCTTGTTGTTGCCGACGGGATGGGAGCGCACGCTGCCGGAGAACTGGCCAGTGAAATGGCGGTCCGTGGTGTGACCTTGCGGTTTCATCAATACGAAGAACTGACACACGTCGAAGCGCTTCATAAAGCCATCGTCGAAACAAATCTTGAAATCCATCGACGTGGACAAGCTAACACAGACTTCCATAACATGGGCACCACTATCAGTGCCCTTGTCTTCTTGCCAGACGGTGCCCTGATCGGACACGTTGGAGATTCCAGGATCTATCGCTTCCGCAACGACAAGCTGGAACAACTGACCTTTGACCATAGCCTTGTTTGGGAATTACAAGCGTCCGGCCAGATAAGTAAAAACTCCGAAATGATGAGCATGGTGCCGTCCAATGTGATCACTCGCTCCCTGGGACCACATGCTGAAGTCAAGGTTGACATTGAAGGCCCGTTTCCCGTTCAAAAGGGTGATCTCTTTCTACTCTGCACCGACGGTGTCACTGGAATGATTGAAGACGAAGAGATCGCGGTTATCATCGCCAATCTTCCCACTTACGAAGCGGCTCAATTCCTGGTTGACTTGGCGAATATTCGCGGAGGCTCCGACAATTCCACCGTGATTGTTGGCCTGGCAGCTGGTGAACAGATCACCACGCGCGAAAAAGTCGCAGATGACAAAGAAGACTTAGAGCCGATTCCCGTACGTCGCGCTCATCCTGTTGTCTGGATTGGTACCGTACTCTTAATGCTGGTTGCTATTTTGGTTCAGGCACAAATGGGCTGGCTCTACGGATTACCCGTGGCGATACTAAGCCTGCTAACCCTGGGAGCTGGCATCTGGCACGGTCGTAGTTACCGCAAGGAACAAGCTGACAATCCCGGCTTCATCCCCCCGCAAGGAAACGGACCCTACACCGAAACACCATGCAAAGTAACTCGCGAGTTTTTAACAAAACTGCTGGAAAACTGTCGGGAACTCAAGAAAGTGGCGATTGAAAACGAGGCAACCATTGAATGGGATCAGTTCAAGAACCTTACCGAACAGGCTGCTGCGGCAGCGAAGAAAAAATCCTACAACGCAGCAACTCGATTTTATGCGAGGGCCGAATCTTTCATGATGAAAGAGTATCGATTCCAGAAGCTCAAGCAGCCCGGGGCTTCCTTGCCCGCTGATGATCAAGCTGACTGAAGACTGATCAACCTGCAAAAGAAAGCAACGCTGACACTCTACATTAAGCCGCTTCCGTACGCGTTGCCGCAGTAACCGTCTTGCCCACACACGCCTGCATGATGCCGGCAAGTTCTTCTTTGGCCCGCCGACGCTCTTGTCGATGTCGCCAAACCGTTTTTACACGATCGACAAGATAGCTGCTGCGACAGTGATAAGACCAGACATTATGGCGGGTCACTGCATCGATCGACTGCTGGTAGGCGGTCGTATCAAGCTGAAATTCAACCTCTTTAGATTTCCTAAACAGGATCCGCAGATTTCGATCATGGCTGGCAGAAAGGACCTGTTCAACCTCAAAGCCACTGGCCTGTCCCAACATCGTTAAAGTGGCCGCCGAATAATTATAGATATGAGCGAAATGAAATAGTTTTGCAGGAGCCACATGCGGTAACCCAAAATTAGGCACCTCCACATAGAGCTGCCCATCATCTGTCAACAAGTCACCCAGGTGCTGCAATGCTTGAAGTGGTCGATTGAGATGTTCCAGGACATGCACCAGCATGATCAGCTCCGCTTGCGGCTGCCTCGCCATTTCTCCCAGTGACGCCTGTTTCACGGAGGCCTGAAGTTGTTCTCGAGAATACTGGCAAAACCCCTCACCCGGCTCAATTCCAGAACTGGCAAAGCCAGCCAATTCAAACTGCTTGACCGTGCAACCAATCCCGGACCCAATTTCCAGGACACGATCGGTCGGTGCCAGGAAAGGCCGCACCAGCTTCACTAGTTCCCCGCCTCTCCGCCACTCACGCACCACGCGATAAGCCGAGGGACTGTACTCCTGGTGATACTCGTGTCGATACTGGTGACAATAATAATCCGTCAGTTCCTGGTCAGTCGGTATTTGCTCATGCGATACCAGGCCACACTGACAGCAGGCAACGGTGATCAACTCCTGAGATTTTCGATCGCGGCGGGAAAGTTGGTGAAAGTCATCCCCCCCACAGAGATTACAGGGATCGTGGCGGGGAGATTCTTTCCAACAGTCTGAACTCATCATTCCCCTCGGTTCTTAAGAATCAGAGGCAGGGAAAACTGCTATCTGCAAATTCCCACTGTCCAAATAGACCGGGCAAGCTCCCCGGTAAACTGCGAAACAATACCTAAATAGTAAAATTGGGTCAATTCCAAACTCGCTAATCGCTGATGGCAGATTGTCGTTTCACGACGATCGATATCGTGGTACAGTTCCGGACGCGCCAGATCAACTCGGCCGATGCCAATAAACTCCAGGCACAATAGCTACCATGCTGATGCGGCAAATAACACGTTACGTGATTTTTGAGATGCTGAAGGTTTTTGTCACGACCTTGGTCGTGATGACTTCCATCATGCTATTGATTGGCCTGGCACAGCGAGCATTACTGGAAGGAATGGGGCCCATTCCCGTGTTGCGGCTGATCCCCTTCGTCTTGCCGGATGCCTTGCGGTTCGCCATTCCCGGCACCATTCTATTCGCTGCCTGTAGCCTCTATGGTCGGATGTCTGCAGATAACGAAATCCTGGCTATCAAATCGCTCGGCATTTCTCCCATGGTTGTGATTTGGCCAGCTTTAACCGTGGGCTTCATTATCAGCCTGGCTGCTGTCTGGCTCAACGACATAGCCGTTACCTGGGGTCGTCACGGCATTAATCGAGTAGTTCTCCAATCCGTGGAAGAGATCGCGTACGGAATGCTCCGCACGCAACATTCGTACACAACGGATCGGTTTTCAATTAGCGTCAAGGAAGTTGACGACCGAACCCTTCTCCGTCCTACCATTTGCTTTCACGCCACCGGCAAATCACCACCCGTGACATTAACGTCACGGCAGGCTGAATTGCGATTTGACTCGGACAATAACAAACTACTTTTGCGCCTGGAAGACACCGAGTTTGACATTGGCACACACACGCACGGCCAGTGGCCTGATACCTTTGAATATGAATTACCCATCCCGACCGGTTCCAAGAATGGAGGCAGTTCGCAGTCACCTTCCGAGATCGCTCTCCGGAACATTTCACAGAAAGCCAATCTGCAACGGACTGCGATCAGCAAGCAAGAACAACTGATGGCCGCCCATAGTGCTTATCAAATGTTGACCGGAGATTTTCAACAGTTGACCGGCAACCAATGGAACAACCGCGTCCGCAACTTAGAGTCGGCCAACTTCCGCCTTTACCGACTGTTAACCGAACCCTGGCGACGATGGGCAAATGGTTTTAGCTGTCTGGTTTTCGTTCTCGTCGGAACCGGGATGGCGATCTGGCTCAGAACAGCAGACTTTTGGACCAGTTTTGGAGTCTGCTTTCTCCCCATACTTGCCGTCTACTATCCAGTCATGCAATACGGTGTCGATCGAGCCAAGTGCGGTGCGTTCCCACCCTACAGTGTCTGGTTTGGTAATCTCGTCTTACTGGTGGTTGGCACATTCTTAGTACGCCGCGCCATTCGACACTAAAACGGGCCGCTGCCCAGTTCTGCTAGCAAATAGTTATGTCCCGGTTCACGGCTTCCATCTTGCTTTTTAAGGTATCGAGCGAGTACACTTGCCGGGCTCGAAATTACCTGATGTCCCGTCTGTTTAAACTACTTTCGTTCGCTTCCCTATAGCCATTACGACAAGGAGGTCGTCGTTGCTGTCCCGCTGGCCCCTTCGCAAAATACTGATGCTGGGCATCGCCTGGCTGTTTATGATTGCCTTCATGCTATTCTTTAGCAGTCTTCACGGCGTCTATGCCTACCGGCACTTGGCGCGCAGCGTCAGTCGGCGAGCCAGTGAATTACCTTTGTCAGCTGAACTAACGCGAACCGTTAGCAACTTGCGGTTCACACTGCAACAGGCGCAAACCCTGCAAGACTCTCCCGATCATGATCCACAACGTTACACGGGCCTGCTGCGTGAGGAATTTCATATTCAACTGCTGGCCGTTGCCGAATCAGTGGATCGTTATCGTCATCAATTGTTCGCTACCAACAACGACAGTGACTTACTAGGTGACCTGAAACTTGAGCAGGTCACTATCGAAAAGATCTCTGCTACGCTGGAGCGAATTAAAGGAACCAATCAGGATGAGGCCTGGATTCTCGACCAACTGGAAATTGAAACGCTCAATGACGAGCTTGCGGAATTAAGCCGGTTGTCCGCGATTCTGCCAGGTTACTTACAGCAGCGCATGCATGAATTTGCTGGAGCAGTTCGTGTTGAATATCGCTTTCTGATCATCATCACTTGGGTCATTTTTGCCATCGTCGTCGCTTCCTTTGTCATTTTCTGCGCATTATTTGATCGTTCGTTGATACGCCCGATCCGGGTACTGATCGATGGTTCACGCGAAGTTGCTGGCGGAAACTTCGATCATCGTATTGAAATCAACACGAAAGATGAAATCGCCGAACTGGCAACGTCCATGAATCAAATGACAACCAGCTTCCAGGAAATACGGAACAACCTGGACGACCAGGTGCAGCAGAAAACCCAGGAAGTCGTACGGGGTGAGCAACTGGCAAGTGTCGGATTTTTGGCAGCGGGAGTGGCCCATGAGATCAACAACCCGATGGCATCGATTGCCTGGTGTGCCGAATCTCTCGAATCGCGTCTGCATGACATTATGCAGACGGACGACAGCAAGCCCGACAGTGAGCACAATTCAGAAGTCACCGTACTACGCAAATACCTGCGTAGAATTCAGGATGAGGCGTTTCGCTGTAAAGAAATTACGGACCGGCTGCTCGATTTTTCTCGTCTCGGGGACAGTCAAAAGCACGCAACCGAATTACGGGAATTAATTTCTGGTGTAATTGACATGGTCAAGCATCTTGGAAAGTACCGCAACAAACAGATACTCTTCCACTGCCAGCAACCGGTAGTGGCAATGGTAAATTCCCAGGAAATCAAACAAGTCGTACTCAACCTCATTACTAACGCCCTCGACAGCCTGACAGACGATGGAACCGTCTCTGTCAGACTGAAACAACAAGCCGAGTATCTCGTGCTGTCTGTATCTGATACAGGTTGTGGGATTAGTGAGCCGTTACATAGCAGGGTAATGGAAGCGGAGGTTAAGGGGGCAAATAGTGAAGGATTAGGACAAGGTTTAAATATTGTGAAAAGGCTATGTGAGCAATTGGATATTGAGTTGCAATTAAT
>CAZXJC010000124.1:0-6487 GCA_964640885.1 uncultured Pirellulaceae bacterium
CATGTACCGAATAAACATAACAGAAGGACTTTTGACAACATCCTGTGAGTCCCGGTAGCGTTTACCGGAATGGCAGCACACCAGAGAAAACAAAAACTACAAAATCCCGGAAACTAGCTCAGCAGGCCAGGGCAGATCGCCCTGGTTTCGGAAGAAGTATGATGGCCCGGAGGCTGTTAATTGTTAGCGCTGGGCGTTGGCACAATCTTAAAGTGAATTTCAGCGGTGCCATCAAGAGTCTTGAGAAGCTGATCGATCTCGTCAAAACGTTCAATCTTCAGGTTGCCGTTCTTGATTATTTGAGGAAGAGTAATGTTAATCTTTTTTAGACAAGTATTGTAATTTGTTACAGCAAGCTGCGCACCGACCTTGCCCCTGTTTTGTTCAGCAATTCGCTTTAACTCAGGCAAGGCCTTTTGATGTTTCTCTCGAGTCACGGTGGCATTCGTTATCGCTGTCATTTGCGCCCTTTTCGCCTTCTCTACCCGCACAAGATCAAGTGGGATATTTCCTCCTGTAACTAGTCGACCATTACATCGCAAAGTAATCTTTGCTAAGCCATCCTTCCCGACCTCAAAGCGAACCCTAAACTTGATACGCGCTGGATCATTTAGGAGGATTAGAATTTCGCCTCCAGCTGCGACCATCTGTTTTGGAATCTTCGTTTCACCGGGAAACACCTGCAATTTGGTAAACTCCAAGGAACAAACTTGAGCTGTCAATCCGGCGGGAATGGCAACATTCCAACTGTGCACTGACTTTTTTGTATCCAGTATAATCCTGTCAAATATCTTTCCACCATCTGCAACAGGATCCACTGCAATATTTACATCCAATTCTCCCAGGGCAGCAATCGCTTTTTTAAGTTCAATCTTATCAAGAGGACTACTGGCTAACTTCCCGGCTCTCTCGTACCAGCTACCGGCATGGTTATAAACGGTTTGTCGATCAACTGGCTTTGCCTCCTGCTGACCATAATCGGCCCAATCGTTTCCCAGAGATTGCAAGTCGCTCACTGAATTGGGCACCACTGGATTCAACCGTGCGATCTCGGCTTCTGCCAGACGTTTGAGCCGATCATCTGTCCCCTTGGCAAGATGGCGACATCCCTGATCCCAGTCACCACGGGTCAAGGCTAGATAAACACCGGCAGCAAAGTTGGCAGCAGGATCTTCTGGATTCTGTTTCACTGATTCAAGAGCCTTCTGATACTCTAAGAATCGTTGTCGAGAGACTACCGCTCGCGCCTGCCCAGTCTCCCAACGAGCAACCTGGTCTTTTAATTCAGTAAGAATCTTCTCTAGCTGGATATCTACAATACCCCCAGCAGCTCTTCCCGTGACCGTTCGCTGCAACCGGATGAGCCCCTCATAGGCTTGGGCAGCAAGATCATAGCGTTGCTGCGATTCTGCTTGAAAGGCAACTCCCTCGTACAAGATAGGTAGGGTATACCCCATGACAAATTGGTCGTAGGAGAGCATGTACGATGGAGGGCCGGTCAGATCTACGAAACCAGCGTGATGCGGAGCCATGGGGTTTCGTGACACCAGTTCTTCCCAAGCTTGACATTCACCTAAACCTAAAAACAGCAGGTCGACAGAAAAAATCTCATCCAATCGGTCGCGAATGATGTCCGTTTGCAGTTTCGAGCCAGAGTCACGAGCCATCAGGTAGGAAAACTGCAAAACCGCAAATAACTCAGCCCAGTCTATATCCGGATCAGTAAGCACGTAGTCGTTGGACAGCTGAAAAATCCGATCCGCCAGGGCGGCTTGAGCAAGCGGCCCCTCGACCTGGGCTTTTTCAAGGTCATCCTGAAAGGCACTCTTCAAACGTGTCACCGCCACATCCCACTCGCTTAGCGGAGGAATGACTCTTTTAATCCAATTAACAGGCTTCGTGTAAGCAATAGGATCGTCGTCAGGCGTCTTCGGATCGTCGTCAGGCGTCCCCGTATCGCCATCGGTTGTACCCGTATCGCCACTGATATCCGAAACCGATTTACCCGCTTCTGGTTGCATGAGCGACACCACCACGATGATCACCGTGACCACTGCCACAATCGCTGGCATCATCATCCATCGCGATGTTGAGACTTTGCGAGCTTCGTCGGATAACAGGTTTACTTCAAATTTCTTTTGAGGCTCAACCGAAGGCTGTGCCGGCTGCACTGCGGATCTGAGTTTCTTGTCGTACAGCTCTTTCTGTTGGACATTGAGCAGGCACGTTTTTGCCTTAGCAATATTCTTGATAATCGCTTGTGCCGTTTGTTGTTTGTCGCCAGTCAATACGCTGCGCAACTTTTCAGCCCGCTTCCTGACAGCCATCTCAATAACAGCCGGATCCGATTCAAAATCTGAAATTCCAAGTAACCGGTAATAGGTAAGCGGACGTTCTTCCGGGCGGATCCCTAGCCATTCAAGATACGGGTCAAACTCAGTCATGGTGTTAATTCTAACACGCAGAAGACTGGCGAATCAATCGCGACTGACCATTCTCCTCAGACAGCCTGTTCCTGTGTTTTAGGACACAAGACAAAACCTGCCGGCGTTTTAGAGCGCCGGCAGGCAAAACGAACATTCCTGGTGATCACTTCTCACTCGCTAGTTTCTCCATCCCCTTCAAAACGTTGTTGTCGGTGATGGTATCCGTATTCCACGACTTCCCAGTATCCCACTAAGTCCATCCGAGCAGGTCGAAGTTCAGTGTCTTCGGGTTATTCGAAGCCGACTTGTCTTGCAAGTAGTACTCGCCGTCAGGAAGATCCGTAGTAGGCGTGAAGGACTCCAGGCGATCACTGTTACCGGCTAACACGGCTTCACCCTCTTCAACTTTCCAACTGTAATTCGTTCCCCGAGCACCGAAGACCTTATCCACGTTAGCATGGTGGCTAAAGAAAACCGGATCGTTGGAGCTGCGAGCACTGCACAGCGTGCCACCAACAATCTCCTTTGACCGACCAACCTTCTTCCCAGTGTTGTCGTTTTCTGTATAGGTCACCTTGATCTCTTCGAAATTCAGGGAGAGCTGATTTTCCGTCCCCGCCTCACCTTCCTGGCCACCCAAGCCATTCTCACCGAAAATCGTGTCGAGATTGGCATGGTGGCTAAAGTTAACCGGAGCGACCACTGAAGTTACCTGGACGTTCTTTAGCTCGTAAGCGTAATAGGGGACCCGTCCGGAGTCAGTGTAGGAGTCACTACTGGTATCTGAATCGTCCTTGGCAGTCCAGAGAATGTGGCCAGTCGGTTCACGGAAAGCACCATTGTTATGCAGGCCGCGTGAGAAGAAACCTTGCCGATCGTTAGTCGCCTTTTCGACCGCAATCTCAGCAGCTGGCTCAGGCCAATGCTCCGAGCCAATCTGGCTTTCCTGGGGCATCTGAACCATTTCAGCGGCAACGGTCATTAGTTGTCGGTCTTCCAGGGACTCGATACGAAGGCTGCGGGAGTTGGTAAGGGCGCTGTTTTGCTTGTTTCGTAGTTGGCGTTTCATCGTTTTCTTCCTTCTGGTTAATTACTTGGTTATTTCCCGCTGCAAGTTCTGCAAGCGGGTTCTATAACTCGTAACGCTCGCGCCAGCCGGACGTACACTGCGTCAGACACAATTTTTACGAGAAATCTTTTTCCTTCGAAAAAACAAGCCTGAAAAGAGGGAAATCGAGACCTAATTGTGATCGGCAAGGGAACTGGATATCGGGATCAGTTAGCGAAGGAAAACTTGCTATACTGGGACCTTCTTCAAAACCACGATTCGTGGACCAAATACTTCAACCGACTAGGCCTTCATTTACCGAGGTAGAGCAGTTATGGGTTTTTCAGTCACCTTTCGCCTGTCCGTGATGATGTTCGTGCAATTCTTCATCTGGGGAGCTTGGTACGTCACCGCACCGCTCTACCTGGGAAAGATTGGTTTCACTGGCGCGGACTTTGGCTGGACATATTCGGTCGGTCCAATCGCAGCTATCATTTCACCATTTTTCGTCGGTATGATTGCTGATCGACTCTTTGCCACGGAAAAAGTACTGGGTGTACTGCACCTGCTCGGTGGTGGTGCCATGTTAATGGCTGCCTCCAAGATGCAAGGGGCCGATCCCTCGGCAACAACGATCAACTTGATCTTCTTTGCCCACATGCTCTGCTACTTTCCGACGCTGGCGTTAACCAACACCCTGGCTCTGCATAACATGACGAATCCAGAAAAAGAGTTCCCCTTGATTCGTGTCTTTGGCACGATCGGCTGGATCCTGGCCGGCTGGGCTGTCAGCTGGCAGAGTTGGGACAGCTCCGTCAGCATGTTCGCCCTGGCAGGTTGGGCTGCGGTCGGTATGGGGGTCTACTCTTTCTTCCTGCCTCATACTCCCCCACCAGGTGCTGGCAAACAGATTACGACACGTGAAATCCTCGGACTCGATGCACTCGTCCTCTTTAAGCGTCCAGCCTTCATGATCTTCATGGTCAGTTCCTTTCTGATCTGTATTCCACTGGCTTTCTACTACCAACTCGCTGCCCGTACGGTGGCCCAGGCAAATCTCATTCCTGCTTTCACGATGTCCTGGGGCCAGGTATCAGAGATTTTCTTCATGGTCGTAATGCCAATCTTCTTTGTACGCTTGGGAGTCAAGTGGATGTTGCTGGTCGGGATGCTGGCCTGGGTCGTACGTTACGCCCTGTTTGCAGTCGGTGCTCCGGACCAGGTGGTCTGGATGATCTTCACCGGTGTCTTGTTGCACGGAATCTGCTACGACTTTTTCTTCGTCACCGGCCAGATTTACACGGACAAGGTTGCCCCCAAACAGATTCGTGGCCAGGCGCAGGGAATGTTGGTCCTCTTTACGCTGGGACTGGGAATGCTCATCGGTGCCCAACTAGGTGGACGCGTGGAAACCAAGTACACACCCAAGAAGGTTGCCCAGATCCAGGCCGAGGTCGGGGCCATTGGTGAAAGTATCAGTGCTACGACGGCAGAATTATTTGCTGGCCATGAGGCCACGGATGCCATCATAGAATTCAAGGACCATGTCGCTGACGAATCCAAGAATACCGAGAGCGACACCACATCCCGAACCTGGTTTGAGAACCTCTTCGTGGTGAATCACGAGGCTCCCTTGAAAGGATTCCTGGACCAGGCCAAGAAGGATACCGCATCCATCCAGAAAGATATCGACGAGCAATATGCTGTGATCGAGAAGATCGCAGTCAACATTGATGCCAACATCGCTGACTTACAGGCAACTAGTAGTGTTGGCGGTGGCATGAGCAGCGTACAGGCCGCGATGGTTGCTCACCTGGAAGGAACCAAGGCGACTGAGGAGGCCGCTGCACAGGAAGTACTAAGCGGACTAATCGGCGAAAAAGTTGTGGCGCTCAACGGCACCGTTACGAAGATGGTTGCCGAAGGCAAGGGGGGAGATAACCCTGCCCTGCTGAATCACGCCAAGATTGCTAACCTGAAGGTCTACAGTGACATCAAGTCGATTGAAGCGACCCGGGCTATGGACTGGCGGATGATTTATGCCATCCCGGCCGTTGGCGCGCTGATCATCATGGTCCTCTTCGGACTCTTCTTTAATGAAGAAAAAGGAACGGAAGCGGACGAAGAGGAGACCTCGGAAAGCAGCGAACCGGCTGACGAACAGTAAAACCTCGCCAGGCAACTATTCGCGAAGGCTGTCCAAGTCTGCCGGAGAGGTGGGTGCACCCTCAGTATTCGGTTGGTAATCGCTGACAGTCAGCTGCACGCGTCGTTCTTGACCCGCTGCTTGACCAGGAAACCCCTCGCTTCCAGGTGTCACAACCCGAGCTAGCCCACCTGAGCGTTGTTTCACTGGCTGCGGAACCTGCCCGAGCGTATTCACATCCTTCACGACCGGTGGTGAAACTATCGGCGGCGTAGATTGTGGCTTTACCTCGATGGCAGGTGGCGGCGAGTCATCCACGGCTGGCGCACTTGGTTGTGTAGACTCTTGTTTGCCAGCCATAGCAAAGGCCACCAGTTCGGCCACCGTGCAGACCTCCGTCTCTGCAGCAAGATCGGCTTGCCGTAGATCAGTCGGCAATATCTGCAACTGGCCCAGTTCTTGAGCCAACAACAGCAGGCTATACTCTGCATCCGACACCAACAGTGATACATCTCTGCTGATTAAACTTGAATCACTTTCCAGACTTACTTCGGCGGTTCCTGCATCGATGCTCTGCACAACCGCGGAACGCAATACCATTCGAGATCCTGCCAACTGCTCGGCTGTCTCCTTGTGCATCACCGTCACTTGGACCCGTTTACCTGCGCTGATACCAGCAGCCGCCGTATCCATGACAACCTGCAATCGAATGGAACGGCCAGCGAGCGGAATTGCTGGTGTAGTCTTCATCACTACTTTCTGTAAATGCGAACGGCTAATCGGTTCATCCGTCTTGAGTCGTCGACTGGCAGCAAATAATTTCAAATCCTTGAATTCACGAATACAATCCGGGGGAAGCTGGTTCTG
>CAZXJC010000125.1:0-4179 GCA_964640885.1 uncultured Pirellulaceae bacterium
CCTAAAAAACATTCTAGCAAGCCAGTGCTATCGAGATAATACCTTTCGTTATCTCTCGCAGTTTCCCTTCTGGGGGTGGGCTCCGGCCTAAACCTGCTTTCATTCTCATCACCTTTCTGATCTGGATCCTACCGGCCATAAATTCCTGTAATATAGGCCAGAATATGGATGGTTGATACTAGCGCCAAAGGGACCGCTGTGTCCGGCAGTTCGTGAACTCAGTAAACTCTTGAACCAGAGGACTCAAGCACCCACGTCAATGGGGCACGGTCTCCGTATTTTGCTTGTCCTCTGATTTACACCCGGCAGTTTTCGAGCGCATCTTCGTCAAGCTCGATGCCCAATCCTGGTTTATCCGGCAAGGTAGCGTAGCCGTGTTCTATTTGGATTGACGGCTTGATGATATCAAACGCTCTCAGGCAGTTTAACGTAATCGACGACATAGTGGCGTTGGTCATCGTTGCAGCAAGGTGCATCAAATACGTTGTCGTTATCTGGATCCACAGAGATGAATGCGCAGACTCCGCTATCGTCGCTTCACGTTTGACGTTGGCGGCTCGTGAGGCGGAATAAGCGATGGTGAACGAGCCATTCATGCCAGCCTTAATTGCCTTAACAGGATCAGGATTCCCCAAATGGATCGTAATGGGCATTTCACAACCACGCTGAATCTCCAGGCAACCATCGATGTTGCTTTGGGGAATAGGTATTTCAAACGCTTCGATGTTGTATGGCTGGGCCAATCTGCCTGAAAGCCACAGTCCACTTCTAGCCACCGATTTCACGCTATCGACTCGGTTGGACGGTCAGGCCAAGGTTTTTCATTGTCTAGCGGTGGACAGCCGGGCACACCGGCTACGATGGTATATCGATCTGTCGCAGCCAAAACGGCAACGACCTAGTGGCCAGCACCAGCTTGGGCGATGGCGACATTCTAGATTAACGATTGTAACCAGCAGGCATCGGTGCGCTTCAAGCTGTTAGGGCTAACTTCTGATGGCAGCCGGCTGAAGCTTTACTGCACTCAGGTCACCTCTACCGATGGTTTCACCTATGGGCAACGATGAACTGGCGGCTGAGCTGATCGAGCGTTTCGACCCATACGAAGAGACACATCCACGACACCCTAAACTTCGGGGATGACAGTTTTTGTTACAAGGCCGCTGGAGTTGACAGATTGGATCTGAGGAGGTAACGGTTTATTCTTCACCATCCCCGTCGCATATGGGGATTATAATCGCTTGATTTCTCCCCAAATGATGGCTTTTTTATCTGCCGGATAGACTGCGAATGGACCTAGTTTAGCCGGTTGCCAGTGCGATGGAGATTCCCAGTAGCCACCGGCGCCGTCAGCGGGTACTCTTACCTCCCCTGAACGAACACCGCCTTTATCGGTGTCACCTCCAATAAAGTAGACACCTAGGTTAGCCTGCTCCAAATCTTTCAGTTTCTTTTCAAAAAGGGCCAAAGGAATGGCGGTTTCAACATACCATCCACCGTCAATAGGACCACTTTTCCGTTTGTTAGTAATCTTGTCCCCTTCCAAGTCGCCGTGACCGGGACCGTTATACTTGCACTCTTTGACCATCGGTTCCCACTTGCCTTTTGAGTTCTGGGGGGTAAAAATGAAGGCCCAATCGCCCTTTCCGTCCAGTTGCTGCCGTTTCTTATAATCGCCTTCCACGTTAATGTATAAGCGAATGTAGTCGGAATCCTTGAAATCTCTGGAGACAGCGTCCTTACAGGAAATGCTGTTATCTTTAGCCGTGCAGGCAAAATAGAAATAGTTCTCATCGTAGGACATGTAGGTGGAGAAATAATCATCCTTGATTGTGCCGGCAATACAAACCAGGGAAAGATCAAACCTGGCGGCTTTAGCGGCCAAACCAGCCACCAGTTTGCCGTCGATTGTCATTTTCCCGTTGGGGATGATGGTCGGTGCAGCATCAGCAAAGAAAGTTGTTACCGTACAAATTACAAAAACAGTCAAAGATAAAGTCCGACAATAGGAGGCACTGGATCGAGACATATTCGACTCCATTAATTATGGTGATCAACCAAACGCAGGTTAATTACCTGCTTGGTTTACTGCTCTGTATCATACCACAAGTCTGTTTAATATCACAAAAATGGTGGGATTTTGTTACGGATCGGCTTTCATTATCAGGACTGTTTCCTGCACGGCACCGATCAATCGATCTATATCATCGAGATTCAGATCACCGATGGTGCCGATTCGAAAGGTGTCGTGGTCAGAAACCTTGCCTGGATAGATGACAAACAGTCTCTGTTTAAGCAGTTGGTAGAAGATTGAAAAATCGAACCACGCTTCTTGCAGAAAGAAGAAAGCCGTAATGATAGGCGAGTGGGAATCATCGTTAAGCAGAGGGGAAAAGCTGAGCGAGCGCATACCTTTCACCAGGGCTTTCTGACAAGCTGCATACCGTTGGTATCTGGCTTGAACACCACCCTCATCGGCCAATTCTTCTAAAGCCTGGTGAAAGGCTAACAGCGTGTGCGTTGGCGATGTATAACGCCACTTACCATTATACACCTCCATCGTCTGCCATTGATCGTAGAGATCCAGGCTCAAGGATCGCGCATATCCTCGCGTCTTCTCAAAGGTCTCCCGGTGACAGATGACAAACCCAAAACCGGGCACACCCTGAATGCATTTGTTGGCCGAAGAGATGAGATAATCAACGCCAATTTCGTCCACCGTGAATGGAATGCCACCAAAACTGGACATAGCATCCAAAATTAACACCCGGTTATACTTTTTGACAATTTGCCCTAGTTCTCTGATCGGGTTCAGGATACCGGTTGTGGTTTCACAATGAACCATCGCAACATGGGTAATAGATAAATCCGTCGATAGTATTTGATTGAGTTGCTGCGGGTCAGGACACACCGTTTCACTACATGTCATCTCGATAAATGGTATGTTGAGCCTGTCGGCGATCAAGCAGATTCGCTTGCTGTATGCACCGTTACTGACAACCAGTAATCTCCCTTCCGCAGGAACTACAGATCCAATAGTCGCTTCGACAGCAAAAGTGCCGCTCCCCTGTATCAAGACACTGGTATATGCGTTGGTAGAAGTTGCCAGTCGAACAATACGGGAGCGTACCCGCTGTACGACATCGTTGTAATCCTGATCCCAAGTGGAGAGGTCGACCAACATGGCCTCTTTTCCCGAGCGGGTAGTGGTCAGTGGTCCAGGTGTTAATAACAGGTATGGTCTATCTTCTGTTATGGGTTCCATCTTGCTCAAATACTTGACTGACTATTTATTAAAGAACTCCTAGACCTGAATGGGTGTTGGTGGTATCAGATTTATCACTACCAAGCCCAGCCCTCCAAAGTGTATCGCTCAACCATCCTAGAGATTCGAAGAAAAACTTTTTATAACCCGAGTTTTGCGGTTACAGTAATTCCCTTTTTTCTCCGCGGTTTGATTTCGCTTCTGCTTGGATTCGTTCTGTGTGCGACTCTTCCTCATCGATTTCCCGAATGGACCAAAGCCAATGTTGGTGAGTCTCGGTGAGTTTTGAGTTTTCAGAGCTGTCGCTCTCTGGTTAGATCTTCCCTCGCCATCCGTTCCTGCTTTCTGCGAGCATCCTCACCCAAGCTGCTGAAGAAGTAGAACTCCAACGGCCACTAATTGCTCCGTTTCCTTCTTTTCAGGGGTTATGATAATCCCGGCTCAGCTCGCAGTCGAAACGCGCCAGGATGCTGTGTTTCGTCTCTTTGGTGCTACTTACAATAACTCTGTATTAAGTGGCAGAGCTCCTATGTGATCCCGCGCGTCCATCGCCAGTGTCCGTAAAGGCATCAGGCTTACACTGAACACCACCTAAAAGTTGATTCCATCCCGCGCGAACTGGGTAGTATTGTACTCGTTCCCGTGCTGAATAGCCAGCGTGGTAATCTTGCTCTTGAAAGACAGTAAACCGGTTTCATATCCAGAATTCAGACCCGGGTTGAGGGGACATTTTTCAAACGGCTCCAGCGGATCGTCGGCCATAGCCACTCCTTGGAAACGGATCGGCTCCGGTTTCCCGTTAGCCTCGATTTGTAGTAGAGATAGATCCTGCCTTTGTAGCCCGGTGGATACCGGTCATGAATGACAAACTGATCCCACGCTCCTTCGGGGTCGTTCGGCACGACAATCTTGTT
>CAZXJC010000126.1:0-4342 GCA_964640885.1 uncultured Pirellulaceae bacterium
AGACCAGGTCCAAGTTATCCGCTTCCGGAACCGTGCTCAAATAACGGTGGGCTTCCGCATGCGTGAGTCGCATCAGGTGTAAGTGGGTATTCCCGGAAACTAGTTGTTGAATGGCGGGATCATAGAACTGCTGCAAGGCAATCATCAGTGTCCGTTTAACCAGTCCCTGCAAATCGAGCACCAGAACAACATTTCGGGTCGTAATCACGTGAAACACTTCCAGCTACAGCCGCTGCTGCGGAAGCTTGACCTGCCCTCCGGCAGCAATCGCATACCAGTCCTGTTCTCGTTGGATTAAGTCAGGCAGATGGATCGCCTCGTTACGACTCAAGTCTGTCACTCGCAACAGACCCGCCAACGGTCGCCCCGACTTGGCATCCACCAGCTCAAGTTTTAGCTGGCAGGTCTCCTTCGCGGCTGCAGACTGCAATTGTTGTGCTCGAGCCAGGCGGCGCTGCTGCGACTTGAAGAACGTTTTTCGCGTATGATCATGCCCGCTGGCAGCCGAGCTGGCTATCCAGAGAACAAGCGAGAGGCTGAGTAACGAGATGCGATTCCAACTGTCCTTCATGCGATCACTCCTTCACGTCGGGAGACGGTAATAATAACTCGTAGCGATTATAGCGTCATGTTGCGGAGCGGTAGTAGATTCTGCCTGAAAAGAAGAAACAATTCCCCCTGCTGACCATGTCGAACTACCAGTCTTCAAGTTATGCTTGATTAACCAGAGCGAATTGATCTGGTATATTTGTTAACCGGCTACCTCGAAACAAACGATTAAGCAACTCTTCTACAGCGACTCCTTTACAAGGAAATCAATCCATGCTCCGTCACACCAACCGACTAACCACGAGCCTCCTGGCAATCGCCTTCGTTACCTCTGCTGCAACCACCAGTTGGGGACAAGATGATCAGCAGGGAACGCCTCACCAGTTGGCACCAGCAGCTGCCGAACAGTTTTGCGTCGATGACCGGGCTGTCAACTTACGGCTCTCACAATTTGGTGGTCGGTTAATCGACACCGGCAAGACTACGCCGATCGAGGAGCTGATGCAGCAACTAAAAACTGAACGCTGTCAACTAACGCTGCCTAAGATCAAGACTGCGCCGCTGACAACCAGCCAGTTGTACGCCAAGGTGAAAGAGAGCGTGGTAGTGATTGGTGGCTTGTACAAGTGCAACAAGTGTAGCAAGTGGCACGCCAACGGGGCGACAGGTTTTGTCATTTCCTCAACCGGAGCTGTACTAACCAATCACCACGTGGTCAACAGCAAGAACAAGAACACCCTGGTGGCCATGACTGCCAGCGGAGAAGTTCTCCCCATCACCAAGGTGCTCGCCGCCAATGAAGATGTCGACCTGGCGATCCTGCAAGTCGAGGGGAAAGTTCCTCCTCCGCTGCCAATGGCGCTTTCGCCGGAAGCAGCTCCCATTGGATCGCGAATCAGTGTCATCAGCCATCCTGCCGGACAGTACTACACCTACACGGGTGGAATGGTTTCGCGTTACGTAAAGTCGCGAACCAAAACGGGAGCCATGGTCGATTACGTTTCGATCACGGCAGACTACGCCCGCGGCTCCAGTGGTGGCCCAGTTCTCAACGACCGGGGCGAAGTGATTGGGATCGTCAAAAGTACCCAGCCGATTTTCTACCGGATGGTTGAGGGTAAAGGTGAAAACCTGCAGATGGTCGTCAAGCTCTGCATCCCATCCGCCAGCATCCTGAAACTGCTCGACCAGTAACAGCGACACCGGTCTTATCAACCGTTACGCAGATCTGAGATCGACTGGGCAAACCCCTTGATCTTGTTATCTGCCAGGTGCACCTTGCCGGCTTCAGCGGCAATCCGGATACCTGTTCGCTGCAACGCTTTGCGTGTCTCCTCGATGACATTGTCGGTAATACGAACTTCCTTGGTCTTACCATTTATATCGATGTCTATGCCGCCGTCTGCACCTCTGTTCGTGATCTGATTGTGTTCCAAGGTGTTTCGATTGGCCCAAAAATCCTGTCCTCGGGTAGCGTTCCGGAACAAGACTCCATCCTTGCCACTGTTGAGAACCTTGTTATGCCGCATCACGTTGTCCGTATCACAGTGGCCGATGGAAATCCCGTAATCTCGATTCCCGTCGATCGTGTTTCCCTCGGCCAGGCCATACTTCACGCCCCAGCACCAAAAAATCCCGATCCGATTCCGTTCTAGCCTGTTGTTGCGCAACACGGGACGCTGCGATCCTGACCCCGGATGCACTCCCAAACCGGCGTTATCGTGACTGTGACAGTCCTCAACAACGATATCATGACAAATCTGAAAACTGACACCATCGCCGTTGTAATTGCGGGAAGTCACTTTTCGCATGGTGTAGCGATTGCAATCCTGCAGGAAAATACCGCCACCGTAGTTTCCGTTAAGGTTTTCGCTATTCTTGAGATCGCCATCAAGAGTGATGTTTTCGATCAGCACATCAGAGGTGTACTCGCTTGTCAAAAGCGGAAAAACGGCCGACGCCGTCGGTTTCCCTACCAGCCAAAGGTTCTTGCGAATCCCGTCATTGAGTTTGAAGCGATTGCCCGAGCGGGCAACTAACGTCCGTTTGATCACATCGGTACTGCCGTTATGAGGATTCTTGGTTCGCAAGACAATGCCATCGCCAACCTGAAATCCCTTGGCATCCTGCAAGGTAATCTCCTGGTCATACCAGTCTGAATCCGCCGACAGGTCAACTTTACGTGACGGTATCTTAGTGATGATCGAATCGAGCCCACTTCCCAACAGCCGAATGCGTGACGGCAGGTGAACCGCGTTACGAAAAACATACTTGCCCGGCAAGATTCGGACCGTGCCACCACCCATTCGCGCCATGTAATCGACGGCAGCCTGAATCACCTTGTCGTCCTGTCCAACCAGGTCTCCCTTTTTTTGACCCACGGTCAAGGTCAGCCGTTTTTCCCAGTCCGGTTCAAACCGCTGATCTCCATCCGTAGCCCTGGGGTTCTTCACGCGCGGAGGCTCGGCACCTTGAACCAGCCGGTGAAAACCGGTTCCTGCTACCAGGCCCGTTGCCAGACCATCAAATGCACGTCGATTAACCAATTGCTTATTCACAATCACATCTCCTCCGGAAGGTCTGATAAAAGGTTCAAGCTACCAAGCAGCGTGCCACAATTCCTGCCAGCAAAGAGGCACGCTGTGCGGCCAGTTAACTTCTTCTTATTTTGACACAATCAACTGGCAATTGCATCCCAATTCAAGGAAATCAACCCGGTAAGGAAGCGGACAATTAAAGCAGCTTGCCAGCGATTTTTTAAGCCGACTAGGAACCTGGCTCACGGATCGTGACGGTCGCCCCGATAGCAATCGGGCCACCTTGCAATACGCGGCCATAAACACCCCCCCGCATTTCGGGCGTTAATGCTTCTTTGAGGCGTGGATGAATCGCCTCCATCACGCTACAGGGATCAGTTTCCCCGGTAACGTGCACCACGACGTCACCAATCTCTATCGTTTGCTCCATCAAGTGGCTGAGCTTGTCACACTCGATCAGCACATTGGCGCGACGAGTATGCCAGGGATAATCAACATCAATTTCTTCCACGACTTCTTGCCACTGGCGGCTGGAAAGGAGCGTGATGCCCCGATGGGCTGGGGCAGGGACATCTCCCTCAATCCCACCATCGGAGACTGCCTGGAGAGAATCCAGTTCCTGCATGGCAGCCCCGACACCGGTGCGCACCGCCAGCCCGATTACTGTTCCTACAATTGTCTTCGCCACGGAATCCTCCTGGGCTCACAGATCGACCCGAACAAAACCAAATCCAGGATGGCCTGCTAACGCTCCTGTAAGGTAGTTTGACCCTATCATAGCAGTGCAAACAAATCTTCACAGTTCCTTAACATTTTGTTTGTATTATCTTAACAAATGCTTCCTAGATTTCAGGCATTAATCGGCCGGTCAAAGGAACGATCCTTTGTCGGTTCATCGTCTTTTGGATAAATGGAGGTTTTGGACGCGTGTTAAGAAAATTTAACGTTGCTTGCCTGGTTGGGTGTTGTGCACTGATCCTAAGTTCTGCTGGCTGTGGTTCATCAACGGGAAACAGTGCGATTCAAGTGAGTGGTTCTGACACGATGGTCAACGTCGCTCAGAAATGGGCTGAGGTCTACATGGAGGCTAACCCGGATATACAGGTCCAGGTTTCCGGTGGCGGTTCCGGACTTGGAATTGCTTCCCTGATTGATGGAGACATCCAGATGGCCAACGCCAGTCGCAAGATGAAAGAAGAAGAGCTTGATCTCGCTAAAGGGAATACTGGAAAAGAGCCGTTGGAATTCGTCGTAGG
>CAZXJC010000127.1:0-3545 GCA_964640885.1 uncultured Pirellulaceae bacterium
CCTGACATTTTGTTGTCCCATTTAAGCCACGCCAACCTGGCCGCTGTACTGGCTCGAAAACGCTCTCGGACCTCAACCCGACTGATGCTCGTTGAACATTTAACCATGTCAGCTTATCGGGGAGAACGCTTTCGAGATCGATTCATTCGTCCGCTGGCACGTTTGCTTTACCGCTCAGCGGAAGCCGTTGTCGCCGTTTCCGAAGGAGCAGCTCGAGATCTGGAACAACAGTTACGGTGGGCACCTGGTAGAGTCCACGTCATTCACAATCCAGTGGTCGATCCAAGTATCATGGAAGCCAGTAAAGAACCTCTGGATCATCCCTGGACTGCAGACCATTCCACCCCCATTTTGCTGGCCGTAGGTCGCTTAACACCTCAAAAGGACTTCTCCACATTACTTAGGGCCTTTGCTTTACTATCTAAACAACGTCCCACACGCCTCGTCATTCTCGGTGATGGAGAGGAACGGCAGGAATTGGAACAGTTGTCTGAACAGCTGGGAATCAAAGAGAGCGTCCACTTCGCCGGTTTCGTCAACAATCCTTACTCCTGGATGCAACGCGTTGAAGGCCTGGTACTCTCTTCACGGTGGGAAGCGCTACCTACAGTCTTAATCGAAGCGCTGGCTTGCGGCTGTCCCATCACAGCCACCAACTGCCCCTCTGGACCAAACGAAATTCTCCAGCAAGGGGAGTTCGGCACTCTCGTTCCGATGGAAGACCCGGCGGCGTTGTGTGCTGGAATTCTGCAAATGCTGTCCGCGAAACACGACACTCAACGCTATCGTGAAAGAGGCCAGTCCTTTTCTTTCGAACGAGCTGCCACCGCCTACATGCAGCTATTCAACCAGATTAGTGACCGAGAACCGAGTGAATAAGCGACGGTCCCGGCAATGCCACCTGGCACCTTCTTTGCAGCTGCTGTAGAGCGAACCTGCTGCTACCGCTGACGGTCGTCAAGGTTAGATAACAGCCTGCCAACCTGGTTCGCCGTTGCGACGAGCCTTGTCAGCAACGCCCTGTCTGCTCACAATGAACGTTACTGCTGCTCAGTCCCGTGATACTGAGAACAACCAAAACTGTCTTTATAAAGTGAATTCCATGCCAAGTTGTGTTCTAGCTTACTCTGGTGGCCTCGATACTTCCGTAATCCTTGGATGGCTCAAGGATCGAGACTATGACATCCACGCTGTTTATGTCGACCTCGGCCAGCCGTGTGAAGATCGTGAAGAGATTCTGCAAAAAGCACGTGACGTGGGCGCTGTCAGTTCCCGCCTGGTCGACGCCCAGGAAGAACTCTGCCGCGATTTTGCTTTCCCCGTTCTACAATGGCAAGCCAAGTACGAGAGTATTTACCTGCTCGGCACCTCGATTGCCCGACCGCTGATCTCTAAAGCCTGCCTGCAGGTTGCTCACGAGGTCGGAGCTGATGCGTACGTACACGGTGCTACCGGAAAAGGAAACGATCAGTGTCGTTTTCAGTTGGCTGCCGAGGCGCTCGATCCGAGCGTTGAGGTCATCGCACCCTGGCGAATCGCAGAATTCCGCGAGCTCTTTCCCGGTCGCAGCGAAATGATTGCCTACTGCAACGAAAACCAAATCCCGGTGAAAGCCTCTGTCAGCAAACCGTACAGCTCCGATGAAAACTGTCTACACATCAGCTACGAAGCAGGCGACTTGGAAGACCTGGAAGTCAACGGTGTAGAACTCGTCGATTTTGGCATGACCGTCTCGCCAGCAGAAGCTCCCGATGAAGAAGAGCTGGTAACCATCAGATTTAAGTCGGGAATTCCCACCCACGTAAACGGGGACGCACTCAGCCCACTTCAAGTGGTACAAGAACTCAATACCATCGCCGGCCGTAACGGTGTCGGACGGATCGACATGGTAGAAAACCGTTTCGTCGGCATGAAAAGCCGGGGCGTTTACGAAGCACCTGGTATGACCGTCCTCTACGACGCCCTGCTCGTTCTTGAACAAATCACCCTCGACCGGGATCTTGTTCACCTCCGCGACCGGCTGGCACCCGAAGTGGCGCAACTGGTGTATTACGGCTTCTGGTTCTGCCCCAAAATGGATGCCCTGCTGGCATTCATCAAGCAGGCCACCGAGCACGTCACCGGAGAAGTGACCCTGAAACTCTACAAGGGCAACATCGCCGTCGACAAACGCCAAAGTCCTAATAGCCTGTACGATGAAGGGATCGCCACGATGGAAGGAGGCGGGTCTTACAACCAGACTGATGCCGAAGGATTCCTGCGAATCCAGGGCCTGCCGTCACGGGTTCAAGGCCGGATCAATCCACGGTCACTGTGACCCATTTCCTAGCGACTGGAAGAAATCCCGAAGGGACTCAAAGCACCATCAAGCATGTCATCAAACGTGTTAGTTGGATCTTCACTGATGACCAGACGATCGCCCGGACGAACCGCGTAATTGTAAGCAGGATTAACGCGCTTCCCGAAGCCCTCAACCGTCACCGGCATCTTGAGCGGCTTGTGGCTGTTCGCAACCGGTCGCTGTAATTCAATCGTAATCCGGGAAAACAACTTTCGCACCTGGACCGCTTTCACGATGTCTTGCACCGTCATCCCATCAGTGATGGGCATCTCCAAACGCCTGCTTTTACCTGCGTACGACTGCACCTCAACCACACAGATATCTACTCCCTCTGTGGGTACGCTCACCTGCTGGACAGGACTTTCCGTCACCGGCTGCTCGAGATTGCTCGACAGGGACGATGTCGGCAGGGCACTGCAACCAATACTGCTACAGGTAATCAGAACTACTGCTAGCGTTTGAAAAGCGAGTGGGCGGGAAGCGAACATCAAGTATTCCTTTCGCTGGAGATCTTACTTCACGGACCACACCCTGATGGTCGTGGTACCTATCAGTGACCCATGAACTTTATCCCCCCCAACCGTTACTGGCACCAGAATCGGCATGGTTTCCATAGATCTTCATCCAGATCACGGATTTTGGCCAAAAAACAACGGTCGTGAGTAGCTGTGGTCGCGACAACAGCCGTTGGCCCCAACGGTAATGCTTGCAGGTTACGTGGCTGCTGTTAGAATCAGGCGAGAAGGTTGTTCAGGTAAAATACGAGACAATGGCCTCTTGGAAGCCAGCAAGGCAGTTTCTGGGAGGCAAGCAGGGGACGGGATCTAAAAATCGTGGACACGGAAACAACGACCGCTAGCACCGGGGTTTTAGCAGCCTTTCCGGATCATTGGCAGCGTCGTCATTTGCTTGATATCGAGAGTCTCTCAGCTGAGGAACTGCACGTCATTCTCCGACTGGCAGAAGAATTCAAGCAGTACATCAATCAGACACGAGAAAAACTAACTCTGCTTAAAGGTAAGACTTGCGCAAATATTTTCTTTGAAAATTCGACCAGGACTCGCAACTGTTTCAGCCTGGCTGCTCGCCGCTTAGGTGCTGACACGGTTGAATTCTCCGCTTCGAGCAGCAGTGTCAGCAAGGGGGAAACGATCATCGACACGGCCAAGACCATCGAGGCCATGAATGTCGATTTACTCGTCGT
>CAZXJC010000128.1:0-2500 GCA_964640885.1 uncultured Pirellulaceae bacterium
TTTTACTAAACTATTGAAAGATCGTCCCTGAGATTTCCAACTACTCATTATTATACATTGCTATTAGAAAAGTTGATTAGAATAAACTCAATATTATGAATAGACATAAGATTGAAATGTTAGCAAAATTAAATACTCAACCTCGCGATGCACGAATTAGATTTGATGAAAAACCTCATATTTATTATGTTGATGGTACTCCTATGGATATTTCGGTGACAGGATGGGTACACAAGCATTTCCCTCATTTTGACGCCGATAAGGTTATTTCAAAAATGATGAAGTCTAAAAAATGGCCACAAAGTCAATATTTTGGAAAAACTCCAGAAGAAATTAAAAAAATATGGTCTGATAGAGGAAAAGAAGCCTCAGAAGCTGGAACTAAATTGCATTATGATATTGAATGTTTTTATAATGATTCTCCTAATCAAAACGATTCTAAGGAATATTTGCAATTTTTAGATTTTCAAAAGAAAATTGGTCAAATGCTTAAGCCATACCGAACAGAATGGACAGTATTTCATGAAGAGCTAAAGATATCGGGATCTATTGATATGGTATTTGAAGATGCTGATGGATCTTTGCTAATTTATGATTGGAAAAGATCTAAGGCAATTAAAAAGGAAAATCGGTGGGAAAATGCTATAACAGAATGTATTAATCATATTCCTAGTTCTAATTTTTGGCATTATTCTTTACAACTTAACACTTATAAAATGATTTTGGAAGCGAAATATGGAAAAACTGTTTCGGGTTTGTTTCTTGTTATTTTACATCCAAACCAGGATAGTTGGAGAAGAATTAAAGTTCCTATTTTGAAAAGTGAAATGAATGATTTATTGGAACTAAGAATGGAAAAATTGAAAGTAAAAAATACTTCTATTTAGCATTAAAAATGCTTGATGATATTGTGAATTCTAACTTGTATTTGCTTACCCCAGCTATTATTCATTTATTTTATAAGGAGAATTTCTTTGCTCTATGTTATTCTAGTCTCATTTTTATTAAATTATTTAAATTTAAGCAAAATATTTGCGATATAATTTCCCTTATTATTGGTTTGATTATATTCGCCTTGTCTTTATGGTCACATCTTGATTTTACTTGGTGGTCAGCAACATTCATTATTGCCTATCTCATGATGGAGTGGTCATTTTATATAGATCATCTTAATCACAAATTCCGAAAAAATCAAGATAATAAATGGTGGGGAGTTTTGTGGGTTTTTATGATTATTAATGCTTCTATTAAAATGACACCATATAAAACACACTCACTCTCTTTTATTAAAGGATTATTTTGGGGAATTGTACTAATGGCTTTTTGGTATTTTACCCCAAAGATCAGAAATTATTGGATTGAACATTTACATTTAGCGCCTTTTAAAAAAGATATTAAAAAGGAGACATAATCATAAAATATAAATGCAATGTGAATGGAATTACGGGCAATCATTTTTTATTATGTTAAGTCTTATACCTTCTTCTATACTTTTATCTAGCTGGGTTGTGGCTAAATTTATATGGCTACCTTGGATGGCTCATCTAAATTCTTTACCAGAACCAAAGGTATCTTATGAGAAGCGTTATATAATTACAGATGATGATATTGAGTGTTTAAATGAAACTAAAGATTATAAATCTTTGAAAGATAAAACACTTACCGAAGAAACACCCGCGGGTGATATATTTTTTTGTTATAATCACGATAATGAGGGATTTGAATTTTGGTGCGATAAACATCCTTCTTATAAAATTCTTGATACTGTTGCTAGAAAATATGTAAAAAAGTTTTCTTGTGTTGATTTATATATTGATAAAAGGGAAGAGACCTGGAAGGAATATTGGAAACATAAAAAAATAAAAAAAGAAAGAGAAAAAAGAAAAGAAGAAGAAGAAAAAGAAAAACTAGAAGAAAAACCCGATAATGTTTTTGCAAAATTTCAATCATATAATACTGGTGATGGAAGTGCCCCGCGCGAAGAAAGTGGTATTATAGCTGCAAAAAGGGCTAATAAATATAGTCGCCGCGGAAAATTTAAGGAAGCTCCACCGTTTATAAAAAAGAAAAAGCAAGACAAAAAAGAAAAAATGGGGAAGGACCTAACTTGGGGGAATTGGTTTAAGTTGAATTCTGATCAGGTTCATCAGATTCAAGGGGAAGATTTCTAAGCCATTTTTTATATCCTATGCTTTTTTCTATATTAAAACTTGTTCCAAGATGTTCTTTTGCAATTTCAAAAACAATCTTTTCCATATCACTTAATTGTTGAATATAATCATCAATTAATGGCATTTTGTAATACTTTATACTTCCTTTTTTTTAATTCAATTTTATTTCTCACTATATACTATAATGGCTAATCGTAGAACACGCAGAAGACGTAGAAGACGTAGAAGACAGCGTGGAGGATGTAATAATTGTGGATGTCAAAAGAGTGGTGGTGGAGGAAATGGTGGTGGAGGAAATGGTGGCGTACCAGGAACTGCCAGCCCCTCCT
>CAZXJC010000129.1:0-6521 GCA_964640885.1 uncultured Pirellulaceae bacterium
CCTTCGAGGATTTCAATGGCACGATTGGAAATCACCTCGTTAACATTCATGTTGCTGGATGTTCCCGAGCCTGTCTGAAAGACGTCGACTGGAAACTGAGCGTCTAATTTGCCGTCGGCAACTTCACGGCAGGCAGCCAGCAGCGCTGCTACCTGGTTATCGTCCAGTGGATTCTTGCCTGATTTAGTCAGTTTTTCCAGGTCATGATTGGCGGTTGCGCAAGCGAACTTGACCAACCCCATGGCATGAATCAGAGCTGGATCCAGGGACCAGCCAGAAACAGGGAAATTGTCCACAGCACGTTGTGTCTGTGCGCCGTAATAAGCGTCGGCAGGAACTTCTACATCACCCATCGAATCGCGTTCGGTACGAAAGTCAGCCATCGTCTTCATTTCTCCCATTTTTGGAGCAAACTGCCGTGCGTAATCCAGCTTGTAGACTGGACAGCACATGATAGCGAGTGTGTGGACCCTCTCCAAGCAGTCAAAGCCGCTGGATATTTGAGAATCCATGATTTTCCAGTTGCCGGGTGTGGAACTCCGACTGGCGTCTTGTGGCCCGGCGATGAGTATGCCATGCTCCACGGGTCGGTGATTTGAGAGCGTGGGCGGTTCCTTTTGTTTTATGACCAGGTGACTTGTCTAATGGGTTGGCAAAAGACTTCCAAGGCTGGCCGAGATGGAGCCTGGTTCCAGCTAAACACTTGTCTTTTAATGTCTGTTTTGCTGGTTCTGAATGTGGCCTTTATCGGCTCGCTTTACCGGACTCTGGCCCCCGATGGTTCAGAGTTTTTGCGACACCCGAAAGTAGAGCAGATGTTCCTGTTGATTGGGCCACTGGTCGTTTTGCTGCTTCAATGGTGGCTGATCGATGTACTCAAAAATCAACTGGGAGCTGTTCGCAAACGCAACCGGCGGCAAGCCCCTTAAAGCGATCAGCTGCAACCGGCAGATTCAGGATGCTGGCCACCGCTGTTGCAAGGGTGCTGGTGCCCAGGAGGCGTCCATACCTAGATCAGCAGATAAGACTTGGGCGCAGTTGTATCCTGGTAAACCGGTGATATTTCCACCTGGATGACAGCACGAGCCGCAGAGGTAGAGGCCGCTCAGGTGCCCACGGTAATGACCAGCGCCCGGAAATGGTCGATGCGGTCCGATTTGCCCATGCGCCAGGGCACCACACAACAAATCTCCCCCAACCATGTTGGGGAGCGAGCGTTCGATATCTAACGGGCTCCGTGTAAACGAGTCCATGACCTGGTCTTTTAAGCCTGGTGCCTGGCGATCCCAGGCATCGAGCATTTCTTTGCCATGTGCCGCTTTGATCGAATCCCACTGCTGGGGATTCCCGGAGATTGCATAGGGTAGTTTTTCCCACATGAATGCCGTGTGATTGCTGCCGGGAGCCTGGCTGCTGTCAAACTGCGTGGGACAGGATCCCCACATCACTGTTGGTGGTATCGTTCCCTGCTCATGATGGCGAATGATTTCCGGAAACTGGTCAAAATGCTCCAATCCCAGTATTACCATGAAGGCCTCATCCAGTTCTGGGTGTTCCTGGCGGGCCCGGTACCGGGGAGGCTCAGTCAAGTTTAGGTTCAGGGAAAACAAGGGTGCCAGCAAGTTGTACTGGTAGTCACGGGCCTGCTGCTGCCAGGCAGCAGGTACATGTTGAGGATCGATTAGTTCCAGGAATGTCTGTTGAGGATTCAAACCGGAGGCGACAAAGTTGCGGGCGTAGATTTGTTCCCCACCATCAACTTCGACGCCGACCACCCGGTCTCCTTCGACCAGGATGGACTCGATCTGGCAGTCACACCGGATGGTGCCACCATGCTGCTGGATGTCTGCAGCCAGGCTGTTGGCCAGTTGCCGACTGCCGCCACGACACATTTGTGCCAGGGTGTCACTGGCGAGCAAAGCCGGGATGTGATGGCCGAACCCCGGGCAGCGAAGATCGACTTCCCGCAGGCCATTGAAAAATAACAAGCCTGCCTGGACGGTAGGATGTTCAAAGTTTTCTTGGACAAATTGTAATGGTGAGAGCTGACTGACTTCTAGTAAGCGTCGTCCCAGTGCAGACCGTTGCAGGCTCGCTTCACGTTCTTCCAAGGGGAGCGGAGGAGCTTGCGATTCGGGGATTAGAATTTGCTCGAGAATCGGGCGAAATTCATCGCGCCATTTTTGTAGCGTTTCCGCATCCTGCTGAGAAAACGAAGCGAATGATGCAACCGTCTTGTCAAACTGATTCCACCACTGGAGCGTTTGCCCTGCGGGAGTGATTAATGCGACATTCAGTTCTGGTTGCAGGTATTGGGCGCCTTGTTGTGCCAGTTCGAGGTCGTGGTACCAGGGGAGACCGTTGAGTCCTCGGTGGTAGAAGGAATGCGTATTATGAAGGAAGCCGCTACCGGCCGGATGTTCAACAGTAGTTAATCCACCGCCGTAGTCACTGCTTCTCTCCAAGCAGATAGTTTCCAGTCCTGCCCGGCCCATGTAAGCCTGGAGCACCAGGCTGTTATGGCCACTACCAAGAATGATCCCATCAACGGTCGCTGGCATGCGGTTGTAACTTTCCTGAAGGGTCCCCGGTTCTGTTGTGTTTGGGGACTGAATTATTGTTAGCGGTATTGTACCCGGTTGTTGACAATGCTCTAGGCGTGTCATAGGGTGCCTGTACGTGATTGCTGGACGTTGGAAGCAAGTCCGGCAAGCGTAATAAGTACCTGGTTTAGCCGCTGAGAGAGTCCCCTGCGCTGGCCACGTCAGCTTTTCGATAGAGGAACTTAATGTAAGGAGTGAACATCGTGTCCACGTTGGATCTTTCCAAGATTTCGCTGCTCAAACATACACGCCGCGAATTTCGAGAACGGATGGAATCAGGAGAACTCAAGGCCTGCCTTATTCCCACTGCGGCTACGGAGCAGCACTTGGAACACTTGGCCATGGAGCATGATTGGCGAAGCTGTTTGCATGTTTGCCATGAGATTGCCAATCGGCTTAGTCCCCATGTACTGGTGGCCCCGGTAATGAGCGTGGGAATCAGTGAACATCACATGCGTCACATTGGTACGATGTCAGCTCTGCCGGGCAGTTGGCTGGCAGTTTTGTTCGATGCGATTCGCAGCATGCATCATGCTGGTTTTGAAAATATCCTGGTTCTGAATGGGCATGGAGGGAACGTTGCACCCTGTGAAGGGATGTGGGGTCAGTACCTGCAACGCCTGGAGATTAATCTGCAATTTCGTTCTTACTGGGAGTTTTTATCTGAGGATATTGCTCAGGCAAATCTCAAGACAGGACGTTTCCCGGGACATGCCCAGGAATTTGAAACCGCCTTTGCATTGGCAGCTTTCCCGGAGAATGTACGGGATGATGCCATGCAGGATCAGCAGGACAAAGAACCCTTGGAAGCAACGGCCGAAGCCGGGCAAGTCATGATTGACGCGATTGTCGAGCGGACCGCAGAGTTCGTCCAGGATATGATTGACGGTAAAGAAGTTGCTGAGATCCCACCGTTTATGCCGTAATATTTACTTCCTGTGGGATCGACAATGACAACATACGAGCAGCTGGGAATCCAGCCGATTATCAACGCTTCGGGTTCGGTGACACGTTTAGGTGGAGCAAGAATGCTGCCGGCCGTCTTAGAGGCGTACCAGGCAGCTGCTCAAGAAACGGTTCCAATCGAGCAGTTGCAGGCGCGGGCTAGTGAGCAGATTGCTACCACGACTGGTAGCGAGGCGGGACTGGTGACAGCTGGATCTGCTGCCGCTTTGACGCTAGGGACGGCTGCCATCCTGACCGGTTTGGATGTAGCCCGTATGGAACAGTTGCCTGATTGTAGCGGGTTTGCTCATGAATTCGTTGTGTCCAGGGAGCAACGGAACGGTTATGACCATGCTGTTCGAGCTGCTGGGGCCCGGCTGGTTGAAGTGGGCTTTAACGAGCAAGTGGCGGGCGCAGGTGTGCGTCGCACAGAAGCTTGGGAATATCTGGCAGCTTGTGGACCACAAACGGCCGGGATTCTCTACGTGCTCACACCCGACTCACGCCCTATTCTTCAGGAGGTTGTCCAGATCGCTCATGATCAAGGGTTGCCGGTGCTGGTGGATGCAGCTGGAGAGCTGCCGCCAAGAGAGAACCTGCGGGATATTCCTGCTACGGGTGCCGACTTAGTCGCTTTCAGTGGCGGCAAGGCAATTCGGGGTCCGCAAGCAACGGGTATTCTCTGCGGGCGAAAGGACCTGGTAGCTGCGGCGACGTTGCAGATGCTCGATATGGATGATCACTGGGAGTTATGGGATTCGCCGACACCCGGGTTGGAGAAGGATTCCCTGGTTGGTTTGCCGCGTCATGGCCTGGGGCGAGCAATGAAAGTAGCAAAAGAAGAACTGATGGCATTGCTGACGGCCTTGGAACTCTTTTCTCAAGGTGCTTATGATGCCCACTTACCAGAATACACTCAATGGTTACAGGAAATAACTGATCAACTGCGGGACTCTCCTGTGACTTGCCAGCTGGTTGATGCGGGTGACGGTCAAACGCCTTGCCGACTGGAGATTAAGCTTGATAGGTCAGTTGTCGAACAGACTGCAATGCAGGTCTGTCGAGCGTTGCGAGCCGGTGACCCGGCAGTCTATGTGGGGCATGGCCGTTTGGAGCAGAATATCCTGGTTGTAAATCCGTTTTGCCTGGTGGCGGATCAGGTTGGACCACTAAGTCGTCGACTGGTGGAAGAAATTGGTTCTTAATGATCCTTACTTGTAGATGGAATGAGTGGGCGTAATCATGAAATTGACAGTTAAGAATATTGAGCGGATCTGGGTAGATGTTCCTTATCGCGAAGTGCCTCGCCGTAATATGATCCGCGAGCTGCCTCACTGGACGATCATGGAACTCTGCCGAGTCACCCTGGAAAATGATGTCGTTGGTGTTGGCGAGACGATGCCATTTTATACCTGGGGTACGGTGACAGATGAGTCGGTTCAACGGGCTATGGGGAAAACAGCTACGGAGATCATGTGGGATGATTCGCTTGGTGCCGGATTGCAAATGGCATTGTTTGACGCCGTCGGGAAATCCTGCGAGGTCCCGTTGCACCAGTTAATGGGACAGCAGGTTCGCGATGATGCTTTTGTGTCCTGGTGGTCAATCGACATGTCCCCTGAAGACTGGTTGCTGGAATGTCAGGAGTCAATTAAGCAGGGTTACACCAGTTACAAATTTAAAGCTCGGCCGTGGTTTGATCTCGACAAGCAGATGAGCACGGTGACAGCCGAAGTTCCTGACCATTTTGAAATCGATTTGGATTTCAATACGATGTGCAACAATTCGGCACATGCCGTCCGCTTGCTGCGGGCCATGGAGAAGTATCCTCATCTAAAGATCTATGAGTCACCAATACCGCAGGGAGATGTAGCTGGAAACAAGTATCTTCGCAGTCAGTCGGAGATTCCGATCGCGATGCACGTTGGCAATCCGCCGCTGATGACAGCGCTTAAAGAAGACGTTTGTGACGGGTTCGTTGTTTCTGGAGGTGCCAGCCAGGTGCTGCGCGAGGCCAGTATCATTGCCGAAGCCAACAAGGTTTTTTGGATGCAACTGGTGGGAACTGGCATTACGGCAGTTTGGGCGTTACACCTGGCAGCGGTTTCCAGTCATGCCCGTTGGCCCGCCGTCAATTGTCACAATCTTTACGAAAACATGCTACTGGCAGAACCGCTGCGAGTTGATGGTGGTTTGGCTGCAATTCCTCAGGAACCCGGGCTGGGCGTTGATATCGACTGGGATGCGGTTGAACGCTTTCGTATCGAACCGATCGCCAAGCCGTATCCCTATCCGGATTTGTTGATTGAAGTGAGTTGGCCAAGCGGTTCCCGAGACGACTATGCTCACGGGCTTCAATATTGGGACGATTTTATGAACGGACGACGGGCCGTGTTTTCACCGGGAGTTGACATGAAAGTAATCCCGGATGATGGCAGCGACCAGTGGCAGCAGCGGTATCAACTCGCTCAGCAGAAGCCTTGGTGGACGATGACTCCGAACTGATCGGGAGCCAGTCTACTTTTGGTTTAAGGAGGCTTCTTTTCCGGTTAACGACGTAATGGTCTTGCCGTCGGCACTGATCTTAAAAATGTCGCGAGCCCTGGAGTCGACCACGATCAAGTCTTGTCCCGACCAGGTGATGCCAACTGGATTTTGTAGTGATCCGCCGGAGACCCAGGATTCAGGTGGTTGTCCTGGAGCTACCTTCCAAATGCACTTTTGGTAACTGTCGGTCACAAAGGCAGTGCCGCTCTTGTCGACGACCACGGCATTGGGAAATTGGAATGGTCGTTTGGCAACAATCGTTTCCAGGGTTCCATCGGGCAGGATCTTTTGGAGAGGATTCTGTGCTCGCGATACGACCCAAAGATGTTGTTTGTCATCCAACGCAACTCCGCTGGGCCCAGCCAGGGCTGCCAGTTTCGTTGGTTTACCACCTGCTTTTGCTACTTTCCACACGCAGTGCAGTTC
>CAZXJC010000130.1:0-6272 GCA_964640885.1 uncultured Pirellulaceae bacterium
ATGCCCAACAATTGTGTCTTACTCGTCGACACGTTCGATTCGTTGGAGGGAATCAAACGGGCCATCACAGTTGCCGAAAAGATGAAAGCGGCCGGTCGTCGCCTGATGGGGATCAGGCTCGACTCGGGTGACCTGGCCAGCCTCAGTTGCCAGGCCCGTACCCTGCTCGATGAGGCTGGTTTCCCGGATATCGCGATCATTGCCAGTAACGATTTAGATGAGTATGCCATCGCGAGTCTTAAGGACGCGGGAGCTGCTATTTCCGTCTGGGGTGTCGGGACACGACTGTCAACTGCCTATGATCAGCCGGCACTTGGTGGTGTCTACAAGCTGTCAGCTTTACGGGATGCTGACGGTGAGTGGCAAAATCTTGTGAAACGATCAGACGATCCGTGGAAGGCGAGCGACCCCGGTATTCTCCAGGTGCGGCGCCATTATCACGAGTCGCAGATGATAGCAGACGTGGTCTACGATTTGCGTTATGGTCCCGATCGGTTAGAGACTAGTTGCAGTATCGAGACAGGTAAACAAGGCGCAACGGATTCGACGGACGATGCCGAAGACTTGCTAGTACCCGTGCTACGAACAGGGAAACTGGTATACGAGTTTCCGAATCTCTCGGCTACCCGGCAGCGAACCAGCAACCAATTGGCTATGCTAAGAGAAGACGTTGTTCGTTTGCAGGAGCCTGCAGAATATCCAATTCGCATGGAAAGCCGCTTGTACCAGAAACGCTTAGAACTGCTGGCTGAAGCTGGGAGACCCGCACCGTGAAACGAATTAAGGTGGCTGCGGGAGTTTTGAACCAGACTCCTTTGGACTGGGATCGAAACAAGCGAAATATCCTCTCCGCGATCGACACGGCGATCAGTCAGCAAGTACAGATTCTCTGCCTGCCTGAATTGTGTATCACCGGCTATGGCTGTGAAGATGCTTTTCAATCAATGGCAGTCCAGTCATTGGCCCTGGAAGTTCTGGAAGAAATCGTACCTCACGTGGAGGGATTGATTGTTTCATTAGGGTTGCCGTTGTGGCATGCTGGTCGGTTGCATAACGTGGCCTGCCTAGTGGCCAATCAGCAGGTTCTGGGTTTCGTGGGAAAACAGAACCTGGCAGGTGACGGTCTGCACTATGAACCGCGGTGGTTTAAACCTTGGCCAGAAAATGTCCAGGCGCTGACCACGCTGGCCGGCAGAGAATATCCACTCGGGGACTTGATGTTTGATTGCAGCGGTATTCGTATTGGATTTGAAATTTGCGAGGATGCCTGGGTTGGTAATCGTCCCGGGCGAAAACTGGCTCAACGTGGGGTGGATATCATTCTCAACCCAAGCGCTAGTCATTTTGCGTTTGGTAAGAACCAGGTCCGGCGCGGCTTTGTTCTGGAAGGATCGCGATCGCTAAACGTTAGCTACATCTATGCCAACCTGCTAGGGAACGAAGCAGGGCGGGCAATTTATGATGGCGATGCGATGATTGCCAGTGACGGTGAGATGCTGGTGACCGGTCCACGCTTCTCCTGTCGTGAAACACATTTGTCGTCCGCGGTGATCGACGTAGAGCGGACTCGCATGAGCCGGAAACAGTCAGGTAGTGATCTTCCAGAAGAAGTGGACGATCCAGCCAGTTGTTTATCCGTTGCTTTCGAGTTTGCGGAAACGCCTGCCGAAGCCAGTGAGACGGCCGAGTTGCCAGCCTGGGAAACAAGCTCGGCGATCAAGGAAGAAGAATTTACGCGTGCTGTTGCCTTGGGATTGCTGGATTATTTGCGTAAGAGCAAGTCTCATGGATTCGTAGTGTCACTTAGTGGCGGAGCAGATTCTGCCACAGTAGCCGTACTGGTGGCCATGATGGTACGGCTGACCTGCCACGAAATCGGGATTGCTGGACTGGCTGAGAAGCTTGCCCACCTGCCAGGGGCCGAGGATCTCAACGATGAGCAGCAGTGGATCGAACGGTTGCTGGCTTGTGTTTACCAGGCGACTCGGAACAGTTCAGAGACGACCAGGATGGCAGCTGAATCGGTGGCTAACGGACTGGGAGCCGAGTTTTTTGCCTTCGACGTGGATCGCCTGGTCGAGGGTTACGTGGAGACCGTTTCTGCTGCCATTGGGCGAACGTTGAATTGGGAAGATGACGATCTCGCTTTGCAGAATATCCAGGCCCGTGTACGTGCTCCCGGGGTCTGGTTGCTGGCTAACCTGCGAAACTCGCTGCTGCTGGCAACCAGTAATCGTTCTGAGGCGGCCGTTGGTTATACGACCATGGATGGTGACACCTGTGGTGGTATCTCACCGATCGCCGGTATTGATAAGGCATTCTTGAGAGACTGGTTGCGTTGGATGGAAACAGCGGGGGCCGATGGTTGTGGGCCAGTTCCCGAATTAACATCCGTTAACGTGCAGCAACCCACGGCGGAATTGCGGCCACCGGATGAAGGCCAGACTGATGAGTCAGACCTGATGCCCTACTCGGTGTTGGATGCCATTGAAAGGCTTGCCATCCGGGACAAGTTGTCGCCGCTGGAAGTGTTTCAGCAACTGCAAGTGGATCTCCGCATGGAGGAGGCCGGTTATAGTAATGACCTGTTCTTTAGCTGGACGCGGCGATTTTTCCAGCTTTGGTCCCGTAACCAGTGGAAACGAGAGCGTTTTGCACCTTCGTTCCATCTTGATGATGAAAACTTAGACCCCAAGACCTGGTGCCGCTTTCCGATTCTGTCTGGCGGATTTGAACGCGAGTTGCGAGAGCTAGAATCGTTCTACCGGGCGCAAAAAACAGCTTGGGAAGAGAAGTAACGGACGGTCTAAGGGCAGGCAGGCCGGTCAACTAAAAAAGCCACCCGTCGACAACGAGTGGCTTTTTCTTTGTCTTAATCGTGCTGACTGATGCCAACACCTCAGGGAGTCATTGCGCGTAAGGCGTTACGGATCGGCTGCCCGGTCACGTAAACCTTGGGACGAACGATAAGGGCGCCGCCGGGGACCAAAACCGGGGAATACCCGCTTACGATCGGCCGGTAGGTTGTCACAGGAACTCGGTAGCGAACTACGGCGGGGCGATAGGTGACTACCGGCACGCGATAGCGGACGCTTCTGGGGTAAGTCATCGCAGGTCGATAGCGGGTTACGACCGGTGCGCCGTAGGTGATGATCTGTGGGGAACTGGTGATTACGGGAGAATAAGCGGTAATCCTGCCCGGCGCCGTTAGGACGGGGGAATAGGTCACCACGGGCCGATAGGTTGAGTATCCAAGCGGACCCACTACGAAGTCCTGAGCGATTGCAGGAGTCGCCAGCAGTGCGGCAGTTAACAGGGTGGCCATCGCTGTGGTTCGTATACGGCTCATGGTAGAAGATCTTTCTTGGTAAAAATTAATTTGGCCTGATGACGCTGCAGGTCAAACCAGGCAATTCACATCCAGGTGACGTTCAAAATGATGCACGCAAGAGCCTGCGTCAAGGGTTGGGAAAGAGAAAAGCAGTGTCGTGCAGGGTTTGCTTTGGCTACCTTGCCCAGACTCGCAGGAGACCTGGCCCGATAGCAGGAACCAACTGGGATGTGAGGGTTCTCTAAGGGAGGTGGCAGTTGCCCAGCCCGCGTTTTTCCAGGTATTGTTGGTGGTACTCTTCAGCCCGGTAGAACTGTGTGGCAGCGGCCACTTCCGTCACGATAGGCTGGTCATGTTGCCCACTCGCTTCAAGTTTTTCCCGGGAAGCCTCGGCAGCGATCCGCTGCGCGTCATCTTCATAGTAGATTCCCGAACGATACTGGGTTCCTACGTCCGGGCCTTGGCGATTCAGTTGCGTGGGGTTATGGGATTTCCAGAAAACATCCACTAACTCTTCGTAGCTGATTTGCTCTGGATCAAACTCGACTTGTAATACCTCGGCGTGGCCCGTGGTACCGGTACAGACATCTTCGTAGGTCGGGTTGTCGAGGTGGCCACCCATGTAACCGACCTGGGCGTCCGTGACGCCGGCCAACTGGCGAAACGTCAATTCGACACCCCAAAAACATCCTGCACCAAAAGTCGCTTTTGCCATGCTTGCCGCCTCCTAGAGTTATACCGTCGTGAAAGGACATCCTAGTCTCGCCAGGCTCGACCTGTCAACGAATCAGCAGTAGCCTTTTTGGCTGCTCCCAGGCTGATGATTGAGCACCCTGCTGCTTGAGGAGCAATGTAAGGAATAGTAGATTGGGGACAGCTTGGCAGCAGGCCAGGGCCATCGATTTTAACGACATCTTAGGCTATGCGTTCACCGATGAAAATTCTCTCGATCTTAACGGTGGTTGTGACGACTCTGTTCGCTGGCCCCTCGTTTTCCCTGGAAGCGGCTCCGCCGAATATTGTTTTGATTATCGCGGATGATCAGGCCTACCCTGATTTCGGATTCATGGGGAACGAACTGGTGCAGACGCCCCATCTCGATCGGCTGGCGGCCCAATCCGCCCGTTATCCGCAGGGCTACGTACCGATGAGCGTTTGCCGTCCATCGTTGGCCACACTTCTGACCGGCTTATACCCACATCAGCACGGGATCCATTTTAATCATCCGCCACCGGGTCTGAAGGAAATGCGAAAGATGACAGCGGATCAGTACCATGCTACACGTGCCACGACGGATTACCTGGTTGAGAACGTGGCTAGTCTGCCCCGCATTCTTAGCCAGCATGGTTATGCTTGTCTGCAGACAGGAAAACACTGGGAGGGAGATTTTCGAATCGCTGGTTTTACCGAGGGGATGACGCTCGGCCGACCAGCTAAACGATTGGGTCAGGTGACCGGTACCCGCGCCCAGGAGAATGGTCAGCCGGTGGCTCATGGGAATGGGGATGCAGGCCTGGTTATTGGCCGCGAGACGATGCAGCCGATTGATGAATTCGTTGATAAGTACGCTGGTCGTCAGCCCTTTTTTCTTTGGTATGCCCCCTTCCTGCCGCACACGCCATATGATGCTGAGCCTCGCTTCAAAAAGCTGTATGAGGGGCAGCCTGTTCCCCGACACTTGCTTCCTTACTATGCGTCGATCGCCCGTTTCGATGAAACGGTTGGACAATTGCTGGAACACTTGCGGCGTAAGTCGCTACTATCTAACACGTTGATTATTTTTGTAGCGGATAACGGTTTACGTCCTGATCCTAAACGCCCCGATCGGCAGGATTCCCGTTCCAAGCTCTCCCCTTTCGAAAATGGCTTGCGAACACCGGTCCTGATTTGCTGGGACGGTCAGACACGAGCAGCAGAGCATCAACAATTGGTTCACACGATTGATCTGGTTCCCACGATGCTTGCCGCTGCCGGTTTGTCGAGTAAGATAACTCCACGGATGAAGGGGCTGAACCTGATGCCATCGGCCAGAGGTGAGAAAGCCCTTCCGACACGGGCTGCTTTTGGAGCGATTTACCCTAATGACGCGGTTGCCTTAGGAGAGCCTTCGCGACATGTTCGGGGGCGTTGGATGCGAGAGGGCAGGTTCAAACTGATCGTGCCAGGGCCAGCCAAGCCGCCGCTGCCGTTGGGGTTGTTCGATTTAAGAGCGGATCCGGGGGAAAAGGTGAATCTTGCCAGTGACCCCGGACAGGCTGACCGCCTGGTGAAGATGAAAGACAAGCTAGATCGCTGGTGGCGACCTGGCGATGATTCGAAGGTGACGAAACGGCTCCAGCCCTAAAGGTTTTCCAGGGTTTTTGTGGGAAAGGTAATCACAATCAATGGGTGAACAGCAGCCCTTGGCCACTTATGACTACGTCTCCGGTTCACCCCAAGAGGCGTTCGATTTCCTCAAGCGGACGCGCAGCGAACTGCGGATGCTCCGATTTGTCCGTGTCTGGCCGGATAACTTCCGTCTCTACGATATTAACGGCGATTGTTTTGAGATTCGAGGTCTCGGTTTTGAACACGAGGAGATTGCTATCGTCCTGGACCATGTTAACACGGCCTACAAGCGGGAATTGATCCACGAGCCGACTCGGCACGAGTACAAGGAATTCAAGACCGGACGTCGACGGCCTTGGGCCCAGGATCGCGTGATGTAGTGCCGGTCATGGTCAAAGTACGCCTGGCAGGATTTGAACCTGCGACCTACGGTTTAGGAAACCGTTGCTCTATCCCCTGAGCTACAGGCGCGAAAGGGTCCAGGTGTCGTTGCCTTGACCGTTGCTCCAGTCTACCTCTTTTTTAGCGGCCGTGGAGGACGGGCCGGCCAGCGATTGATCGGCGATTACCCGTTTTTCTCCAGGTCCTGGACGTGCAGGTAAACACTCTTCCA
>CAZXJC010000131.1:0-5322 GCA_964640885.1 uncultured Pirellulaceae bacterium
AATCCCAGAAGCTGCGCCATTTAAAGGGATGTACTCCAGTGCTGTAAGGTCGTGCTACCGCCGGACCTAACCAGAGGTCCCAGTTGACATGTGCCGGAACGGGCGTTCCCTTGGTAAATTTTGCTCCACTGTACTTAGCACCAGCCCAGACATGGACTTCACGGATTTCCCCGATAACTCCACTTTGCACCAGCTCTACCACGCGTCGATAATTATCGCCCGCATGAATCTGCGTTCCCATTTGCGTAACCAGTTTATTCTTGGCTGCCAGTTCCGACAGGACACGGGACTCGTAGACCGTGTGTGTCAGAGGTTTTTCACAGTAAACATGTTTCTTGAGTCGCAATGCCATAGCAGCCGCCGGAGCATGGCTATGGTCAGGAGTGCCCACCACCACGGCGTCAATACGGTCAGCTTCTTTTTCCAGCATGACTCGGTAGTCATCATATTTTCGCGCCCCGGAATAGCGAGTGCCCGCCTGGTCCAGGAAGTTCGCGTCAATGTCGGCAATCGCCACAATATTTTGGCTGGCTACCCCGCGAATATTCGCGCCTGCTCGTCCGGAAGTTCCCACTGCGGCAATATTTAATCTCTCATTGGGTGACTTGGAGTCAACTGCTGCCACTGGGTTTACAAAGTAACCAGCAGCAATCACAGCGCCCGTCTGTCCCAGGAAATCGCGTCGAGTGGTTGTACGGTTCATCAGCTTTTCTCCTTCACTAGCAACCTTACCAACAGATGATTACGCCACCACCCTAGCCTTGCTACCAGAGCATTGCAAGCGTCATAGCGGGCGCTTCCTGCAAGATGGCAGACCAAGCCGTCAATCGACGTAGATAAACTCATTGAGATTGAAAACCGCCAGGCATAAATCGGTGTAAGCCGTGGCCTGGTAAGGGTCCAGGCCTGCCGGTACGGGGAGCGGCAATGCCAGCCGACTGGCTGGTCGACGCTCTTTTTGCGCCAATTTCCTTTGCTGCTCCATAAACTGAATTGCACGTTGTGACTCAGCTGCCGTCGCAGAACGAGCTAACGCTTGTTTAAACACCCACTGGACAAACCCCGACGGATCGCTTGTTTGCGATAACCCGGTCCCAGCAAACTGCCGAGCAGTCTGAAGTGAAAATTCTGAATTGAGCAGAAACAATGACTGTGGGGCGGTCGTCGACTGACTACGACGAGCACAACTGGCGTTTCCGTCCGGGCGATCAAATAACTCAAAGATCGGGTAACGAAGATTACGACGGGCAAACACGTAAATACTCCGTCGCTGATGCTGGCGTGGGTCCGGATGTACTTCCCACTGGTTCTTTAAGAGCGTGCCAACCAGTTCCTTGGAAAGCGGTGGTCGTACCCCAACACCACCTCGCTGGCTATCGAGAGTACCAGCAGCCAACAGCATCGCATCACGAATGGTTTCACCATCGAGTCGCTGGCGAGGAAACCTGGCCAGCCATTCGTTTTCCGGATCCAACCGTTCGGACCGATCCAAACGGGCTACTAACTGGCGTGTCGCTTGTTTCGGATCAGCCAGGTCTGCCACGCGTCCGGCTTGCCGATAGGTAGCACTAGTCACGATCAGGTAATGCAACTGCTTCAAGCTCCACTGTCGACGTACTAGCTCCGTCGCCAGATAATCAAGCAGTTGCGGGTGCGAAGGTTCCTGTCCGACCAGGCCAAAGTCACTGGGTGTCCGAGTCAGGCCTTCTCCAAAATGTGATTGCCAGAGCCGATTTGCGATTACCCGAGCTGTCAGCGGATGATCCGCGCGGGTCAGCCAGTTAGCCAGGGCCGCGCGCCGACCACTCGTCTTGGCAGTTGCCGGGCGATCTGTAAACCGTGTCTCGTGTAGATTCGCAATCCGTGGAAAGGCCGGTTTCAACTGAATCCCCGGACGACGAAAATCCCCCCGTATCATCAAGTGACTCTCAGCGGTGGAGCGGGTGGTTTCCTGGAGTGCTGCCACCGAGACATACCGCTTCACTTGGACTGCCGGTTCAAAGACCGCCCGCAACCGGTAAAAATCCGCCTGGCTAATTGGATCGTACTTGTGGTCGTGACACTGTGCACATCCCATTTGCAGACCCATGAAAACGGAACCAACCGTAGATGTTATTTCGTTAAGCAATGTATGTCGTCGTTCGTCCTGCGAATTGATATCTGGCATATCGGGGCCAGCCAGGGAGAACATCAGAGCAATACGACCAGTCGGATCTTCCGGTGTTACTTCGTCGGCAGCCAGTTGCGCCCGAATAAAATCATCGTAAGAAAGATCACTGGCCAGTGCCTGGATTACCCAATCACGATATTTCCAGGCATGCTTGCGAACCTTGTCGTGTTCAAAGCCATCTGTTTCAGCGAAACGGGCCAAGTCCAACCAGTGCTGAGCCTGGCGCTCCGCGTAATGGGGTGAAGCCAGTAAGCGTTCTACCAGTCGCTCGTAGGCATCAGGCACCAAGTCTTGTTGAAACTGTTCGATTGCCTCAGGAGACGGGGGTAAGCCGGTTAAATCCAGGCTAAGCCGACGAATCAACGTACGACGGCTGGCTTCACCGAGTGATTCCAGGTTTTTCGTCAGCAGGCGAGCTTCAATAAAATAGTCGATTCCGTTACGTAAGCGTCCGACATTTTCCAGGACGGGCAAGCCTGGACGAATCAACGGTTGAAAGGCCCAATGATCCCGATCCTCAGCAGTCAATTTCGCCTCCGTGTAGTTTTCCTCTTCAGCAACTGCAGCTAGACCGCTCGCCAACAGGAAACTCCAAACCAGCACCAGGAACGTTGCCGTCGGACGAATCTGTAGAAAGAAAAATAAACGGTTCATGGTTGAGTCCAACGTCGGCTATCCCGCGATTTCACGAATGACGTTTGCTTCGGCCGGACCAGTCAGTCTTTGGTCGAGGCCATTATGAAAGAAAGAGAGGCGTTCATGATCGATCCCCAGCAAACTCAGAATCGTCGCGTGGAAATCTCGGACGTGCACCTTCTTCTCAGCCGCCCGCAGGCCAATGGGATCTGTCGCTCCGTAGGAACGACCGCCCTGGATCCCTGCTCCAGCCCACCAAGCACAATAACCCCAGGGATTGTGATCTCGGCCTGTCCCCTTTTCGCTCATCGGCATGCGACCGAATTCACCACCCCAAATCAGGAGCGTATCATCCCAGAGGCCGCGTCGCTTAAGGTCAGTAATCAAGGCTGCCACCGGTAAATCTGTACGCCGACAATAGTCACCATGGTTTTGAGCAACATTCTTGTGGGCATCCCAGCCACCGGTATTTCCTGAATAAAGCTGGACAAAGCGGACGCCACTTTCAACCATTCTGCGGGCCAGTAAGCAGCGCTGACCAAATTCACGTGTCACCGCGTCATTGAGACCATAGAGCGCAGGGGTTTCGGCGGTTTCCTGCTGCAGGTCGACCAACTCTGGTGCCGGTGCCTGCATCCGGAACGCCAATTCATAGGCAGCTACCCGGGCTGACAAGTCGTCGTCTCCACGTCGCTGTTGAAGATGTTCTCGAATCCACTGCTGTAATAACTGCAAAGTCGTTTGCTGTTGTCCTGCTGAAACCTCTGGTTGCGGATGCAGATCCAGGATGGGAGCATCACCGGGGCGCATCGTAATGCCCTGGTAAACAGCCGGAAGATTGCCACTACCCCAAGCCGGCGGGCCTCCCTTAATACCACCGCCAGGAGCCGGCAACACTACGAAATCTGGCATGTTCTGGTTCTCGGTACCCAGCCCGTAGTCTACCCAACTACCGACGCTCGGCTTACCCATCAGCACGTTACCGGTATTCATTTGGTAAACGGACTGGGGGTGATTCACGCTATCGCCGTGCAACGAACGAATCACGCACAAGTCATCGGCGTGACGACTGATGTGCGGCAGAAAGTCACTGATTTCCAAGCCGGACTCACCCCGCGGGCGAAAGGGTTTGACCGGTGGCATCAGCGGATTGCGCGCCACATCACGGCGTGTCATAACTGGTCCAAAACTTTCTGGTACCGGTTTCCCTGCATGCCGAACAAGTTCTGGCTTAGGGTCGAACAAGTCGACATGGCTGGGTCCGCCGTGCATGAACAACCAGATCACCCGCTTGGCACGCGGCACGAAGTGTGTGGGGCGAGCTGTCAGGGGATTGCCTGTTTCCGCTGCCCGGCCAGCAGAGCTGTTCATGGCCGCAAGTGCGATCGCCCCAGCTCCACCCCCAGCGGTCAGGAGAAACTCCCGTCTCGAATGATGGCTATCAGGATTCATCATATGTAAAGCCCCATCGTTTAACCCTCGTGGAGCTATTATAGCAGAACTTCTGGGGCCGGCTGAAGCGCTCAGCAGGGATCTTTAAGAACGATGTTTCTCGCGCATGCGGCGACTGTAATCTTCCATGATGCGACGCTCTTTCCTGGTGAGACTTTCCTCGCCATGTTCTCTAATTTTTGCCAGGATCTTATCCGCCGCCTGTTCTGCTTTCTGGTCTGCGTCCGGGTGGTGTACCTTGAGTCGTGGTTTACGTTGGAGCAAGTTCTTGCCGGGCAAGCTACCCAGCCGACTCAGATTCCACCCCAGCAGAAAATAAGCACTGGCAAAGCCAGCCCCCGCCAGGTGGGCCACGTAGGCAATCTTGGTTGATCCGGCACCCGCCGCACCAAACAGGTCAAAGGCAACGAATCCCACTCCCAGCGCCCAGGCTGGCATTGGCCAAATCCCCATCAACAACAGCTTGCGCTGTGGGAAATTAAAGCAATAGAGAATAACCACGGCAGCCACCCCACCCGATGCACCAACAAGTAGCCCTGATGACTGCTGGGTGAGAGCCTGAACCAACAGCCAGGCAGCACCGCTGATGATGATTGCCAACAGATAGAACCGCAACATTTCCTGTCGTCCATAGCGTAATTCCACATCGCGACCAAAAATGAACAAACCAAGCATATTAAAGAAAATATGAAGAAACCCATTTGATTCTGCCAGCGAGGCATGCATGAATCCATAGCTCAGCAATTGCCAAACCTGCCAGTTACCCTGAAACAAGTCACTACCGAGGCCCAAATACTTGGATGCCCGGGACTGAAAAAAGAACTCATCGACAAAATAGATGGCCACGGTGATGATGATCAACTGAGTTGTCATCATCTTGGGTCCGGACGCTCCAGGGCGTCTGGGTGACTCGTCATCGTGATAATACTGCCGGTCGTAGATTCCCATAACCGAGTTGATTGCGCCTCTCGTCTAAAGAATCGCCTGCCCTGCACAAAACCGTCCACAGGCCTGTTATCGTACGGGCAAGGGTACCAATATGCAAAGAGAGAATTTGAGCGGAT
>CAZXJC010000132.1:0-3559 GCA_964640885.1 uncultured Pirellulaceae bacterium
GAAAAGAGACCAATGCACGTAACACCAACGGGTTGGAAGGTTGGTTGCCTGCCCAGCGCGACCAAGGTTGGTTGCCCTTCGCGAATCTGAGATGTCGTCCTCTGCCATGCCCTTGCGTTGCGTTGCGATGTTGTCCCCGACTGCGGGCTTCTCAAACCCCAAAGATGCGTGCAACTTGTTGATGCACGAGAGGTAGGGCTGCAAGCTGGACTCCTGAATGCCGCCGCGTTCATGCAGCCAGCCGAGGTAGACCATGATGTCGTGTTCGCGCGCGGGAAGTGTGCGACAAGTTTGCCGCATGAACTGCGCGAACAAGTTGAGCTTGTTGGTGTAGCTGTCGCGAGTGGCGTCCGCGAGGCTGTGCTCCACCATCGCGCTCGCGGATTGCACGCCGGGTCCGTCGCCCATCTTCTCCTTGAGCATCTGGAGTGCGACGCGCATCCACAGCGGCGTAGAGTTGGCTAGGCGCGCGCGGGCACCCGCACCACCAGCATTGGCCACAGGTGCGGACCCGACTCGTCGCCGCGCATCATCGCCACCGGCGACTGCGGAAGCGCTTGGAACGTGCCCGGAGGCCTGCGCTCCCACTCTGTCGCGAGCGCCATCAGCTCGCGAAACCACGGGCTCGCGGGCCAGTAGGGCACCACCACTGTCGCGCCCTGGTGCGGTTCCTCGCGCAGGCGCTGCGCCACCGCGAGCAAGTCGCGCACCGGCGGCACCAGAAGCAGGTTCTCTGCGCGCCAAGACTGATGCATAGGTCCCACCGCCTCTGCGCCCGGAATCTCCTCCAACGCCCAGAAGCGCGCGCAATGCGCCGTCAGCGGAGTCGCGAACGCGTCCACCGTGTGCGGCCCGTAGCGCGTCTCCAGCTCGCGGAACAGCTCCGGCGTGATGATCGTCTGCCCCGCCTTGACCATGCGCGACAGCCTGTCTGCCCACACGTTCGCCGCGGAGCGGATGTACACTGGTCGCAGTCGGATGTCGTTGACGTCGAGCAGCCACCACAGGCGCCGCAGCTCCTGCATCAGCTCCGGGGAGCGCGAGGTCGCGTGCGTCAGCATCGCTACCACCGCTTGGTTGTCCTCGTGCAGAAGGCAGCGGCGACCGCGCAGGTGCGGCAGGAAGGTCTGGACCGCCAAGCGCACCGCGAGCAGCTCCTTGTGCGTGATGTGCAACTTGGCCTCGGAGCGACTCCACATGCCGTACGCAGGAACGCGGTTGTTGCGCATCGCGCCCCAACCCTGGCCGGACGCGTCGCAATGCAACTCGGCCGTTTCCGTCGGGACCCAGATCGCGCGCCCGTTCCAGTGCGCGGGGATGTCGGTCCACCATTCCAGGTCCGCGAGCGCCTGTCGGTCCAAGCGCACGCGCGCGCCCCAGTTCTTGCGCGTCGCGAGCGCGTCGTGAAGCGATCTCAGGAAGAAGCGCGCGGGAGGCACCGCGAGGTAGACGGACTGCGCCAAGCCCGCGAACGAGGACAGGGTGCGCGCGGGAACCCATCGCGCGGAGCGGCGCGCCTGCGCGATGATGCTCTTCGCGAAGGAGCGCAACTTGTCGGAGCGCTTGGGGGTGAGCAGGTAGAGGCCGCGCAGCGTGTCCACCGTGAGGCCCAAGTGCTCGAGTTGTTGCGCGGGGTCCCAGTGCCCCTTGGTCGGGTGGCGCGCCAGCCCCAAGCGCTCCAGAAGAGAGCCCACCCGTTCGCGCAATCGCAGTGCGTCCGCGTGCGCCCGGGTGAGGAAGAGGAAGTCGTCGAGGTAAGGGAGCACGCGCGCCCCGACCTGAGATGGCGTTGCGCGCTGCGGGCCCGACGGGCCGCGCGCTAACACCGGGCAGCGCAGGTGCGCCACCATTGGCCGCATGCACTTGGTGAAGACATACGGGGAGTTGAGCCACCCGAAGGGGAGGGCAGCTGCGTGGAAGTACTGAGGGCCGTCGCCCAAGTCCAGCGCGAACTGGAAGTACTTGCGGTGATCGCGCGCGATGGGGATGTGGTGGTAGCCGTCCTGAAGGTCGAAGCTGAACATCCAATCGCCTTGTTGCGCAAGTCGCCGCAGCGTGGACAGCCCCTCGAACCGGCACTTCCAGGCTTGGCAATGCTGATTGAGGAACCGTAGATCGATGACCAAACGGAACTTGCCGTTCGGTTTGGGGACCAAGAACGCGCGAGACACGAACCGCGCCGCCTCCTGCGGAACGCGCTCCCACGCGCCTGTGCCCAGGCACCGTGCGACCTCCCCCCGCAGAAACTCGCGCTCCTTCTCCACCGGAAAACGCGAGCACCCGCGATGGAACGGCGGGGGAGGTCCGCGCAGCCATGGGCACCGCACACCGTCCTTCAGCCATCCCAACACTCGGGGGGGAGCTCCTATACCCTCCCATTGGCGTATTGACCGCTGCACCCGCTCCCGCAGGCACGGCGACGCCAACGGGCGGGCCCCGTCAGTGCTGGCGGGTGGCGCGCTGGGCGCGCTTGCCCTTGCCCTTGCCCTTGTCGCGCCCCTCGTCATCGGACTCGTCAGCCCCATGCGCGCCAGCAGGCGGTTTTGGCGGCGCCTTTGCACCGTTGGCGTACAGCACGCGGGCGCCTTCTGTGGCGGCCCCTTGCTTGACGACTTGGCCCAGGACAGCGGAGTCATGCGCCTCGCGAGCGCGCCGGACGAAGCGCGACGAGCGCGCGCGGTTGTCGACGTCGTAGCGCGACGCGATCCACTCGTGCAGCCCCGTCGCCTTGGGCTCCTCGTTGCGGATCTGCACCTCGTCAAGGCGCTCGTGCCCGAACTCGAACACGGAGTCGATGCCGTCGCGCAGCTGGGCGAACTGCGCCGCGGCCTCAGGGTCATCTGCGACGGCCTGCGCGGCGCACTCGTCTGCGTAGATGGAGAGGTCATGCAGGTAGGAGAGCATGGGGACGAGGTTGCGCACCTCGAAGATCGCCTGGCCGGACTTGGCGCGCCGGAGGCCCTCGACGAGGTCTGCGGACCTGCCGTCGTCGCGCAAGTTGTACGCGTAGACTTGGGCTTCGGCTGTGCGCGGGCGGGGGAAGGGGTTGTCCTCCGCGAAGTGGCCGATGTCGAACGGGACGGGCTGCGCCGCTTGCACGTTCGGGCTGACCGTGTTGAAGGGTTGGCCGCGGGAGAAGTTTGCGTTGGCGTTGGAGGGCGCGCCGCGCGTGCGTCCGGCGCGAACGTCACCTGCCTCCTCGTACCCGGCGGGGTTGGTTGGCGCGGCGGCGCGTTCAGGTTTTCCCGATTCGGGCAGCGCCTCCGGCAGGCCGCAGCCATTGGTTGGTTTTCCCTGTGCATGCACGGACGACCCGACGTGGGCCTCGACGGTGGCGACTCTGGCGTTGAGGCGAGAGATGCCGGTGATGACCTGCGCCAACTGCATGGAAATGTGGTTGAGGTCCGTGGGCGAAGAAGAGTCAGCGTTGTCGGCGTCATCGATGGTTGCCTCGGCGTTGGACTTGGACTTCTTCTTCTTCTTCTTCTCGGTGGGGGCGACGTCGTTGACCTCGCCGGACTTGAAGGAGTTGACGGACATGTTGATCTGTGACTGTTAC
>CAZXJC010000133.1:0-2981 GCA_964640885.1 uncultured Pirellulaceae bacterium
TTGATTTCCAAGGCGTTTTTTCCGTCGGCGGACCGATCGAAGAGCAGGGCCGACTCCGCTATATCGACGGCTGCAGCGATTCACTGCTGGTCCACCCCTCGCTCAAAGGGAATCCCTGTCTCAATCACCTCCATTTCCCAACCCAGATCGATCAAACACGCCATACCCACCCGTCCATCCGCGTCGGGATCGTGGCCCGCGGCCAGGGACGCTGTGTCGTTCCAGAAAATGAAGATGGCAGCGGCCCCGACCTCTCCATCCCACTGGTCCCCGGCCAGGTCTTCATCATCCCGACCGGCGGACAACATAGCTTCTTTACCGATGATCACACCATGGATGTGATCGCCTACCACCCCGACAGCGACACCGGCCCCGATCACGATGACCACCCCATGGTGAACCGAACCCTCGTGGATGGAGTACCGGCCGCCGAGATCGACGAAATCCGCACCCAACAAATTCCCTGATCCGCGGCCCCAGCTCCAACGGTGAGAAACTTATTCGATGGGATCTATCTGCGGCTACTGCGGAACTGGCAACGACCAACTGGTCGAACAAATGCTGAGCCGCCTGGAACATCGAGGCCCCAGCGGCCAAGCCTCCTGGTCCAACCCCAGGATCGGACTCAGCTGCAATAGCGAACGTACCGACCTGGGATACCCCAATTACCAGGTCGCGACCAGCCGTGACGGCACCATCACCTGCGTCCTCGACGGCTACCTCTTCAATCAACAGCAACTGACAGCCGACGTGGCAGAGCAGGGGATTGAGCTCAGCAACCAGGACCCGGCCCAAATTGTCGCCAACTGGTTCATGCTCGAAGGAACCGATTGCTTCACTCGCCTCGATGGAGCCTTCACCCTGGCCCTGGTAAACGGAGAAGAATTGCTGCTGGTCCGCGACGCCCTCGGCGAACGCCCCCTCTACTACTGCACCCAGTCCCCCGAGACGATCTTGTTAGCCTCCGAGATCAAGGCCTTCCTGGCCAATGACCAGTTCCAATGCGACGCCAACCCCGAAGCCTTGAACCGCCTGCTGGTCTTCTCCTTCCTGCCCGGAGAAGAGACCATGTTCCGTGGAGTTCGAGAACTGCTCCCCGGCCACTATATAAAATGGACTCCTGGCGGTCTCGGCCCCCAGCAACAGTACTGGGACCTGCAAGAGAACATTACCGACCATGATGAAGAGTACTATGTCGAGCGGATGCGTGAGCTGACCTACGACGCCGTTCGCAAACGCCTGGTTGTCGACGGCCCGGTCGGTGCCTTTCTCTCCGGTGGACTCGATTCCAGTGCCGTCGTCGCCGTGCTGGCTGACCTGGGCGTGGAGACCAAGACCTACTCAATCGGGTTTGGAGCCGGCCTGCCTAATGAACTGATGTACGCTCGACTGGTGGCAGAACACTGGGGCCTGGAACACCAGATCATGCATGTCGAACCCAAAATGTTCCTGGACCTGCTCCCCAACATCATCTGGAACCTGGATGATCCGCTCTGCGACTGCATCGTCGTCCCCAACTACCTGCTCGCTTCCCAAGCAGGTCAGGATGTCAAGCTCCTCTTCAACGGGGAAGGGGGGGACCCGCTCTTCGGCGGACCTAAGAACAAGTTCATGATCATCCACAACTGGTACAAACAGCTAACAGGTGAAGATACGACCCAAGCCTATTTGAGCTCATACCATAAGTTCTATGACTACATGGGAGACGTCTATCGTGGCAAGTTCCGGAAGCAACTGGTCGGAGACGAAGACCTGGAAAGTTTCATCCGCCCTGTGCTCGAAGGCGAACATCCGCGCAGCTTCCTCAACAAGCTGATGTATCTCAACACCAAGTTCAAGGGAGGCCAAAACATCCTGGTCAAAGTGGACAAGATGCTCTCGGCCCACGCTCTGCCCGCTATGTCACCCCTGTTTGACCGCGCCGTGGCCGAGTTCTCCTTCACCATCCCGCCCCACCTGAAGCGACAACGGGACGTTGAAAAATATGTCTTCAAAAAGTCGATCGATGACAAACTGCCCACTCCGGTCGTCTACCGCAAAAAGGCGGGCATGGGAGTCCCCCTCAATTACTGGTTCCTGCGGACCGAACTGCGTGGCTATGCCCATGACCTGCTCCTCTCCAAGCGATGCCGGGAACGAGGCATTTTCAGCCAGAAGCTGATCCGACGATTGCTCAAAGGCCAGATGCACAGAAATGCCATCGGCCAAAACCGCTCGGGTGAAATGTTGTGGATGATGATGGCTGTCGAATTGTGGCACCAGGTCTTTATCGACCAGCGAGGACTACTGTAACCATGAGCGAACTGCAACTAATACCAAAACGACTCAAGCGGGCTGTCCGACAATTGTCCCGCGGTGGCAAGTTTCGCTTCACCTTGCGCAACCTTTATTACAAGCTGCTCCGAACCGGCGACTGGCCCCAACCGCAACAAGATCCCCTCGACACACTGGAACGCTTTAAAGACGCCCTACAAGCTTACGAAGATCAGCACGGCCCAGTTCCGGGACGAATTCGCAACGTTGACCGACTTTCGGAAATGGATATGGCCACGCTCCCTCCGGACGTGGCCGACTACACCACTCGTCGAGTGTTGGTCTGCGATCGCCAGGAAGTCTTCCTCTCCTTTATCTTCAACGGCTTCTTCCGCAAGCTCGAGATCGGCTTGCTGCTCTGGCCCAATTATCCCCAACTGGTCGCGAACCAAATCCACGAACATCTGGGGTCCGGAGCCAAGACCACCCTCTACCTGCTGCATGACTGCAACCGGGCCGGCTACGATTTCAAAGAGACCGTTCAAGAGGCGTTCCAGGAACATGGCAACAAAGCGCATATCGTCGACCTGGGGATGCGGTTTCGCCAGGCCAGCAACCTGGGCGTCCCGATCCGCTCCGATGTCGCGCGCGAAGACAGCAGTGACCTGGATCCGTTACAATTTGGGGATTCGGGCGAGCGACAAGAGGCCCGCTTAATGCTCCGTAGC
>CAZXJC010000134.1:0-10326 GCA_964640885.1 uncultured Pirellulaceae bacterium
GGAATCAACGGGCGGCATCCGCTCATCACCTTCCTGGGACGTAATCCGGTTCCAAAGATGACTCGCCAGGCGGTTTCCGGGAGCAACAATTTGCTGCTTGTCTCTTGTCTCAAACAACCCTGTCCGAGTATCCAATCTCAACTCCGCTTCTCGCTGGGCCGCATCTGGACCATGACACTGGTAACAAGTGTCCGAAAGGATCGGCGCAATATCACGCGCAAACTGAACCCGCGCTGTCGGGGGCGCTGCGGACAATGGAGCGACCAGTACCAGTAACCCCAAAATCCCTCTGTGGCAGCGAATCGAGAACCAGAAAAGGGACTCAGCCATCGATAGTTTCCTTCACAACCTAACGGCAGACCAGCAGACGAATCGAGGTCGACTCGATAACCCCTAGATTCTACTGTATCTGGCTCCTGCTGTCCCCCGGGCAATCCCGCTTCGCTGGTTAACGTTAAGGGGACTCCGCATCACTTTCTTCGCTTCCCACAACATCCAGGAACCAAACTCCTGGTGCAATCACGATGGGATCAAGTTCCAGGATCGGGTGTCCATTAATCTGGTTCAGTGACCAGGAGCAGGCCCATTTGAAGGAGCTAATGTCCTCTAACTTATCATGACGACCCTGTAAAAAGTCAACGGCCTCGGCCGACTTCATCTGTCCCAGTGCAATCGCGCATGTCTGCTTAACGATACCGGATTCCGGGTTAAAAATATCTTCGTCCAAAATACGCCCGTAACAGAATTTCACGAATGAAGGATCCGATTTCCCACTATTAATGACACCCACTGCCCAAATCGCAGCAGCTCGTACGGTAAAAGCAATGCCATTTTTCTGCGCCGTTCTTTTGAGAGTCGGTAATGCTTCGAGATACTTCATCTCTCCAAATGCCTGGAGCAACTGTCCAAGTTGCTCGTTAACATCGTCCGTCGCACTCTCCTCGGGTAAGGTTTCTTCCAAAAGGGCTACCAAATCAGTGGCCCGACGATGCATCGTCGGCAGCTGGTCAACCGCTTTAAGCCGCCGCAAACCCCAGGCAGCCGTGGCAAACACTTCGGCCTCCTTGGCTTCTAGCAAGGCAGCTATCTGCGCAGCAGCTGGCCCGTGGTTCAATTCCACCAGCAAGATAATTGCCTGCTCCTGGCTGCGCCAGAACTCGTCGCCGCGCTCCAATTCTTTACTAAGCAAATCAACAAAAATGGCCCGCATATCTGCCTGTTGAGCCAGTTCTTTAATTCCTTCCGCCACCGTCTTGCGGACATCCAGTTCAGCATCATTCAACCTCGATACCAACTCACGAAGATGATCTGCCTGTGGCTTCGCAAGCCGCATTAATGCCTGTCCAACAAGCTGGCGAATACGAGGATCCCGACTCTGCTCCCAACGATCAGCCTGATCCACGAGGATTTGCGGTCGCAGTTCCAGCAAAGATTGCAGCGCGAGTCGAGCCACTGCAGTTTGAGGATCTTGAGCAAGCGTCATTAGCTGATCAAACAACCGTTCTTCTTCTGACGGGTCTGCTAGCGGTTGACTGACTTGTAACAGCCAGCCAGCTACCAACCGATCGACTAACGGTGCCTTATCATACTTAAGCAAAGACTCGGCAGGCTTCACAAGTGGCGTCTGCCCCATGGCCGCCAACGCCTTGGCGGCTTCAACCCGGTAAGCAATACGGGCGTTCTCGTTCATCGCAATTTGCTCTAACCGAGGGGCAATGGCGAGCATTTTAACCGCTGCCAGCTGCTGAATTGCTAATATGACCAGCCCTTCATTTGTGAGTGGATCTTGGAGACGTTGTTGCCAGATTTCCTGCACTGGTTCGTATTCCCAGGCAGCTAACGCTGGTTCGACCAGTAGGCACAATTCAATATCTCCCTCGGCCGCCACCTTTTTAAACGTTTCGGCTACATTTCGCGCATCAAGGCGTACCAGTGTGTGAGCAGCGGCAATCCGGGTACTGCGAGTTCCCTTGGTATTGGCCAATATCGCCTGCAAGTAAGGAACTGCCTTCTGGAGACCGGATACTTCGTAAAACGACGCCCGATAAATCGCCTGCGCCGCGCGCCGCTGAACCCCCGCTTCCGACTCTTGTAGTGCCTTGATCCACAAGGGAACGAGCCGTGGTGAATAAGCAAACTGGATCGGTGAAGTCTTGACCAGCGGGTTGGTCAACATCGGCCAATCGAATTTGATCGGTGCCTCGACCTCCAGTTGCCCAAGTGCCACATGACATGGCAGACTGATCAATCCAAGCACCAGCACGATCGGTAGCAGGAAAGAACCTCGTCCATCCATTTTCAGCAATTGCTGTTTCCGGTTTCGCATATTTAACATTTCACCTGTTTAAATCTACTGTGGACGTGTTAACCGCCAGGTCTGGATACTCAGCACGATAAAGGCCAGTGCCGAAGCAATCCCCAGGAAATACCAGTTGGCTGGCAACAAATCGTATTGTTTGAATCACGGTGCATCGATGGCCGCCAGGGCAGCCGCCAGAGGATTCACTTTAAGCACGTTCTCAACGACGTCCTGGCCAAACGGACCATCTCTTCCCAGCCAAACTGCCAGGGTACCAATACAGATCATGATCAGTAGCCCAAAGGAAAAAGCGGTGGCTGTGGTAGTCCGACGGAAAACACTGCTAAAAGCAAACGTAACCGCCAAGGCAAATATCTCGGTAAAGAGCAGGCACCACAACACCTGCTGTATTTGTGGCAACATGGTCTTCTTAACTTGCCAAATCATGACATAGGCCGGCAAGGTAGCGATCACGACCAACAGGATCGTTACCACGACACTCAAAAGTTTTCCGATCACAATGCGCAACGGTGAAAGGGGCGTCATTAACAGCAACTGCCAGCCACCACTTTCTCGTTCCGAGCTAATGAGACCGGCAGCCAAGCTCGGCGTAATCAGCAGAATCAAGGCAATTTGCCAAAGGACCAGGTAACTGCCGAGCGTCTCGGGTTTCCAAACCGTGGCCGATCTCAGCACAGCATGAATCAAGATTACCGAAAGCAAGATGTTAAAGAAGACGATCCGAAACATCCAATGCGCCCGGCCAAATCTTCGGCTACGAAATTCTTTCACCATGACCGGGTTACTCAGTGGACCGATGCCCGCCTTGCGGCGTTGCGGATCAATCAGCCAGACCGTGCCACGCGTCAATTGTTCTTCATGCGACAACTCGTCGGTAATTTTCCCTGCCGAGCGAGCCCGATCAAAAATCTTCAAGTTCAAGCGACTTATCGTCCAACGCGAGAAAACCAGGATGCTCAAGATTGCCAGGACAACATATCTCAACGGGGTACCACCGGCGTTCAGCAATCCCTGGCTGCCTACATCCCCATGCCCCAGCACCTCCATGACTGCAGTCAATGGTGAAATGCAACGACACCACTCGGCTATCGAAGTAAGAAAGGAGTCATGCCCCTGCAAAACCAGGTGCGGCCCCAGGGTTACCACCGTCAACACCATCACCAGTGCATAGGTAGCGCGAATCGCACCGTCGATTGAATTGGAATAGCTACTCACCAGGAATCCCAGTGATGTGTACTGCAACGCCACCAGCGCCAGTAAAACATACAGGGCTATCACATCATCCACCAACGAGATACCACCCATGACGTAGCAGGCTGCCCCAGCAGGAAAGCTCAAGGCCAGCAGCAGCAACACGAAGATCATCACAGCGGCTGTTTTCCCCGCGTAAAGCGAACTCGGCGACATGGGAGAATTAAACAGCAATTCCAGCGTTCCCTTGATCTTTTCTCGCACAATCGAGCTTGCCGGAAAGACCGGCACCAGCACGATGATGGCGGTCAAAAGGCCATATCCAAAGAGGCGAAAAACCTCTTGTGATTTATTGCCAGCCAAATCGACCGTCGGATCACTCGGCCAACGAAAGATAACCAGGGCAGCAAACATCAGCACCAGCAGCACTTGCACTGCCATGGCCTTGCGCGTTCGCAACATGCCGATCAGTTCTCGTTGAATGATTGGATTAAAAATCATGTTTACCTGCTGGGAATCCAAACCGAACAATCCACTGCCTAAAGGGATCACACGTGAGTTACTTAGCTGTTTGCTTCTTCCTCGTTGCTGGCCACCGGCACTGCCTCACTGGCGGACTGCTGGTTGCCGGTTCCACGCGTCACCGTCATAAAGGCGTCTTCCAGGTCCGTCTGTAATTCACGGAATTGGGTTACGAGAATATCAGCCTGAACTAGTTTCGACAGAACCTGGCTAAGCGATGTTTCATCCAGCGCCGTACGAAAGCGAATCGTCGATTCAGCTAAGGACGTGTTAATTTCAGTTCCCTCGGCAAGGGATTCCCGCAACAATTCCACCGCTCGCTCGATAGCTTCGGTCGATGCCAGTTGAACTTCCATCATGCGATGCTGATTCAACTCACGTAAAATTTGGTCGAGCATCCCAAAGGCCATCAGTTTTCCGTCGTGAATAATCGCCACCTGGTCACAGATCCGGGACAACTCGGGCAAGATGTGACTAGTTACAATCAACGTCTTCCCCATCTCCGCTAAACGTAATAACAACTCCCTCATTTCGATTCTCGCCTCGGGATCGAGACCGTTGGCTGGTTCATCGAACACGAGTACATCCGGATCATGCAACAAGGTCCGGGCAATCCCTACCCGTTGCTTCATTCCGTGGCTCAAGGTTTCCACGTAGCGATCCTGCATGTAGGTGGAGTTCGTTGTTTCCATTACTTCGGCAATCCGGGTCGTCCGCTGTTTGCGAGGTATCCCAAACGCTGCCCCAAAGAAGTCGAGGTATTCTCGAACTCGCATGTTGTCATACGATCCAAACGTATCGGGCATGTAGCCAACCAGTCGCTTAATACGACGTGCGTCACGGACACAATCGGCGCCAGCAATGCTGGCCGATCCCGACGTCGGCTTGGCCAATCCCACCAGGATCTTGATAGTGGTCGTTTTGCCCGCCCCATTGGGACCGATAAAGCCCAGGATTCGCCCCCGCTCTAGCGTTAAGGAAACATCATCGACCGCGGTAAACTCACCATATTTCTTGGTCAGCCGGTCAATCACTACAACAGGTTCATGATCACGCATTTCGTTCTCCGCAAAACATTCTAAAACTGCTCGTTAGGGCGCCAACCGCCGGCCGCGCAGTTGCAAAGAGAGGTCTTTAATATGCCACGTGTAAGTCTTGTCTCGCTTACCTTTTTTAGTTTGCTCTTGCCCTGCCGCCGCTTGCAGCAGGATCAGCAGTCCGCCATCGGCATCCAGTTGCAACGTCTCACGTTGATCAATCGAGATCGTCTTTGTCCCAACCGGACTGCTCAAATTCTGTAAAACCGTTAATTTGTCATCCCCGACAGACAAGAATTGCAAATCAAACTCATGAAACTCAACATCCATGGTCAAGACTGCCTCGGTCAAGGTCGCGGGCAAGATCTGGGCTGGCAATTGAACACGCAGCCAGACACGACGCTGATCAAAATTCTTTCCTGCCCATTTATTGCGCTTATTGTCATACAACTCCGACGCCCGACTGCCATCCTTACCAACCACGGTTTGAACTGAACACAACCAGGGCGGCAAGAAAAATTCTTCTCCACGTGGAGTGGATTCCAAGGTCAGCGGCAAAGCCAGCAAGGCACCACCAAGCCGTTCGTGCTGCTCCGGAAAGGTCAAACCAACAGAGACCGGTTTCGACCAGGCCAAGATTGTAGGCTGTTGAAAAACGTAGGGTTTAGATCCTTCGCCTGGCTTTAGCAACTGCTCAAGAACCTGCTGGCGTTGACGTTGTTCGTCTTCCACAATCAACCCACTGCCAAAAAACTCACCCTTCTTCAATCGATCTTGCGGACCAGAAATAAACTGGTCTCCCTTCACACGGACCGTGTAACGATCGCCAGTAGGAGTAACAAGCAGGGCATCAGAGATTTGTTTGAAAGGCTCTACTTGAACCTGCCCCTCAAGTCCCTCGTTGGTCAGGCGGCCGCGTGCCCCCAATGGCTGTTTCACTGAAACAAACTGATGAAAGACTGCCTTGCGAATACCTTCCGGCAACGTCAATTTCTCCCATTGCGCATTGCCATGGTCCGTCCAGACAAGCCAACTCGTGGTCGTATCCGCACTTCCCATTTCAGGCCACAAGAGCCCGCCTTCATGAACACCAATCCGGTCTTGAGATTTTTGCTGGCTGTAGATCGCTGCCAAACCAGTCACCGGGACAAATTGGGACTGGTTAACCGGTGCGACCCATTGAACAACCGCCACGGTAGGCGGCACCGATTCACGAGACGTCCTTCCCAAACCAGCCAGCACCAATGCCGTACAGGCCGCAGCCAGTGGACCAACCCAGAGCATGCGCTCCAAGTGGCGAACTCGTGCCAACCAAAAACCAGCCAGCAGCAGGATGCCAGAGAACGTTCCCAGGATGGCAATAATCCATTCCTTACCCACGATCTGATAGCCAATCTGCTCACCGATATACTGTTGAAAGTCCTCCTCACCCCACGTTTTTGGCTGACGCTTTTCAAAAAACCGGTCGGCCAGTTGCTGTAAAGGAATCGTATCCAGAACCTGACCAGGCACGCCTCGTGGCCGAATAATCAATTCTCGCCGAGGCCGTGACCAGGCTCGCAATTCCAACGCAGTGAAAAGAATCTCACCTTCGCCATATTTCAGCCAAAAAGCTGCTGGCCAGCCATCAACCGTGTGACTCACGTCCGCTCCCTCAGTCACCAGCCGAGACAATTTCACCGGAACATCAACCTCGCGTGTCTCCGGATTGGAATTGGTGTTGTCCTGCTGAGGGATAATCTGGTACTGCGATAATGAAACCTGGTCAACCAGGTAAGCGGGAAACGCATCGCCTAGCAACAAGTTAACCGTCTTGAGATCGGTCTTGTCCAGCATGATCCAGAGCCGTCCGCCCTGATTTAGCCAGCCACGAATTCCCTCCCGTGCCTCTGGTTCTGTCGCTAAACGATTTCCACCCAAAACCAGTTGGTCGATGGCCCCTAACGCCAATGGCCAAGGTAAGTCGTCATTCTGATCTAGCGTGGGAATGTGCTGCCAGTCTTTAATGTTCATGTAACGGCGAGTGGCCTTGATCGTCTCCAACACCGGATCCAGCGCCGGATCAACGAGTTCAACAAATTGCTTCTCCGCCAAGTTCACACTGTATTCACCTTCTGCGTAATCGGAATAATAACCAGTAACATTGTCGCGAGTGAAAACCCTCAAAGCCGACTCGTGCCACATGTGATCCCGCTTACGACGCAACAAGGTATTTTTACCGTCAGTCCGATCGTAAATTCGTGACAAGAGTTTCAAACGCCGCGTTTTTTCCTCGATATTTTCGGGAACGCGGATCGGGTAACTCACCTTTCGCTTGGCCTCAGCCGGCACCCAAAACTCCCGGCCATATTGCGTCGTTTGATCCACTTCAAAAGTGGTGGCTGCCAGGATCCGAACCGGTCGCTTGGAAGGATTCCAGATTTCAGCTGAAACGACTCCCCAACAGCCAGGACGGAACTGGTAAAAACCAGCAGGCTCACCGAGTGAAAAAGCACGCGGTTGCAAATCATCAGCCTGTTGTGCCAGCAAGGTTTCCTGTCCGGTCCAGCAACACCAAAAAAACAGGACGCAGAAGAGTCCTTGTCGTGCAAACGAAACATTTGAACCAGGCTCGCAACGCGATAGTTGCCACATACTCGAAGCCCCACATCGTTCAGAAGAGATTGAAGAAAAACGAGAAGTACTAGTCCAGAATAACCCCAGGAAAACGAAGATGCCAGTTTCCTGGCATGGTTCTCCCGAATCGGGTCCAAAGAGCCGTCACGAGTGCTCCCTTCATCCGAAAAATCGGGAACGTCATGTCAGTATTTAGCTTACAGAAGTCTCTTTCAGAGGGCTACCCTTCCCACCCGCTGATTCCTCCTCTTAAACGTACTTCCAGGAAGAATTGATACAACACTACCGTTGTATGTCATTGAGTTCCGGTAAAGACTGCTGCAACTGCTCAACCCCACTGTCGGTGACACCCTCACAAAACGTTAGCATGAGTTGCTTGAGTTCCTTGAGTTCGGCCAATTCCTTGAGGCCCGCATCGGTGACCCCGGTCGAACCCAGGTGCAGCATGCTCAGCTTCTTGAACTTGCCAACCGTTGCCAGTCCCTGGTCGGTCACTCCCGTACTGTCCAAGTTCAACCGTTTGAGATTGACCAGGCCCGCCAAGGACTTGATCCCCTCGTCCGTGACACCCGTGGCCCACAAGTTCAAGTCTTCCAAGCTCGTCAACTGCTGTAAATGTACCAGCCCCGCATCTCCGACCTGGGTTTCGCTTAAGTCAAGCTGCCTTAATTTCGTCAAGTCCTTGAGGTGAGCCAGGCCGGCATCCTTCACACCCGTACCGCGGACTTGCAGCTTGGATAATTCGCTCATACCCGCCAGGGCAGCCAGCCCGTCATCGGTAATGAAAGTCTCGTACATTTTCAACTCTGTTAAACTCGTCAACTTGACCAACTGCTGCAATCCCTGGTCAGTCACCTGGGTATTGTCTAGTCCCAGCGCCTTTAAGTTGGTTAATCCCGCCAAGTGCTTTAAACCTTCGTCGGTCACCTGCGATCCCCAGACTGTTAAATTCCGCAGCCGCTTGAGACCCGCCAGCTGGGCCAACCCCTGATCACTGATCCCGATACAGTCTTTCAGGTTGAGCAGTTCCAGCCCCGTCATTCCCTTAAGATGAGCCAGACCCTCGTCCGTCACGTTGGTCCGGACAATTCGCAACCGCTTGAGCGCAGGGAACTCCGAGAAACTCTTTAGCGCCACATCGGTAATGTTCGTCCGCTGCAGGTTGATATCTTCTAACTTGGGCAGCGATTTAAGTTGTTCCACTCCGGCATCCGTAATCGGGCTGTCCTTGAGGTCAAGAACCTTTAAGTGCTCCAGCGTGACAAACTGTTTCAAGTCGTCGTCAGTTGTGCTGGGTCCACCGCCATTGGTGATTCGTTCTACCGAGGGTACACCCTGCATAAGACTAAAATCGACTTCGGCTCCAAACGTATCTCCAAAATCGACTGCAATCACGTGCCCCGACTCATCTTTTTGCACCGTGCCACCAATCTCTTCGATTTTTGCAATGCACTCGGGATCGTCTGGTTTTTTTTCTACTGGCGAGGGATCCTGTCCCGCTTGCTGAGAACCTGTCGCCGGATCGGAACCCTGTGGGCTCTCCTTGGTAGGTTGGCAACCCGACAGGCAAAAGATCGTCAGAAGGGAGCAAATCATCAGCGGCCAAATTAACTGCCGGCGGGGTGTCGTCTTGCGGTTCATGCTCACATCATCTCCTGGCCAAATCAGCCTCAACACTTAACTTAACGTCCCAGCAACATTTGTCACTTTCCAACAAGAGGGGAACGTAACAGATACTCGATTCAGCGTACAACAGAGCCGAGAAATCAGCAAACCCCCATCCAGTTTCCCGAAGATCAGGAAGTAGCCTCTCCGGCTGGTGGACCATCTCCCGAAGGCAGTCGTGATTCGAGCCAATCCAGACTTACAAACCGCCGTAACAGGTTCCTCATGTTCTGAGAGAGAACCGCCTCGACTTCAGCTGGCACTGGCAATTCCTCCCCATCGCTTGCCAGGCTGGCAAGCCCTTGCCAGCGCAACTGAACCCCCAACTCTTGCCGCTCAGCCAGCGTGTTAATTCGATCCGCAATGCGAAAGGCCCACAAAACCCCATAAAGATCTCGAAACTCTCGCCAGGCCTGGTTAAAAGTCTGCGGCGGTATCGCTGGATCTCGCCACCACTGAACATGCACCAACAAACTGGCCAGTACAAAACAACTCAGCGCCATAAACGTTCCGGCCGCGTTAACATCCTGCCCAAGTCCCGGCAACAGACCGGACAACAGTCTGCACTGACCAACCGTCAGCAGCAGCGCGCTACACCAATGTCGCGTGCCGATCCGGTTGATCAGTCCGACAACAACCAGGACCCACAAGGACCAGCCCCAGGCCGGATGCAATTGAAAAATAGAGGCCGGTTCCAACAGGGCGTTCTTGACAGCCGGTAAGACCAGGATCAGCCAGAGACTTGCCACTACAAACTGCCAAATTCGAGCGTGTGGCCGCTGGGCACCAAGCACCGCCACCGCGGGTAACAACGTCGTCACCGCTGCTGCAAACTGCAACGTTAAAAACCACTTCTCTGCAGCCCCTGCATCCGCCGGGCGAAATAATTCAAGAACCGCTACTAAACAGAGTCCCAATAACGACCAACTCCACGGCCCCATTAATGTCGAACCCCGCAAACGGCGCACGTTCGCC
>CAZXJC010000135.1:0-8871 GCA_964640885.1 uncultured Pirellulaceae bacterium
GTTCTCTACAATGCAATTAATCTGCTAGGGATCCCCTCAACGCTTGAGTTTGCGATCATTGGCGTGGTCATCCTGGTTGGTGCCATGGCCGATGAAGTCGCCAAGAAAATTAAAGACCGAAAACTTAGCGCAGAACACTAACAGAGTTCGCTAGCCGTTAGTTGCCGATGTAACGGGCGTAGACAGTCTTGGCTTCCGAGATGTCATCAGTGCCGCCGATGATGGCGCGACCGTCAGGAAAGACGGTGATTCGATACGGATCGATTTCTGCCCGCAACAGGTACTGGTTCCTCGTCACCGGGCCCAGGCCCGTTAACTTTTCTTCTAGCTGTGGCAGTGAAACGGCTCCCTGTTCCGGGAAACTAAGCTGCACTGCATTGCGTCCACACAAGACGGCAGTATGGCTGCCGCGCTGGCCGTTCAGCCAGGAACGTTCCCCTTGATTGCAACTGGGGCAGTCGGTCGACGCTAACAGCCCATCCAGTTTGACTTGACGAATGCGATTGTCCCACATTTCAAAGACAGTCAAGTCGCGGTTGATTGCCGCCTGGTTGCCGCTAAGCAGTTTCAAGGCTTCCAGGGCCTGATATGAAGCGATTACATTAACGATGGGCCCCAGGATGCCTGCCGAGTCACACGTGGGTGTTGTCCCTGGAGGCGGTGGCCCTCCCTGCATCAGGCAGTGCAGGCAGGGTGTTTCACCAGGCACAATGGTCATGGTCTGCCCTTCGGTGCCAATACAACCACCGTAAATCCAGGGTATGCCAAACTGCAGAGCAGCATCATTGAGGAGAAAGCGTGTTTCAAAGTTATCCGTGCCGTCGACAATGACATCCACCTGATCTAACAAGTCGCCAATATTCGTGTGGTCGACGTCGGTGACAATAGCCTCGATGTTGATCTGGGAATTGATTGCCTGCAGTCGTGTTTGCGCTGCAATGGCTTTGGGGATTCCGGCCGCTACGTCTTGTTCATCGTAAAGGACCTGGCGTTGGAGATTATTGGTTTCCAAAAAGTCGCGGTCGACCAGACGCAAGTTTCCTACCCCAGCCCGAGCCAGTGTATTAGCCAGCACCGATCCCAGTGCTCCACAGCCACAGACGAGCGCCCGACTCTGAGACAATTTTTGCTGACCCTCTTCTCCAACGGGAGGGTAACGCATTTGTCGCACGTATCGATCAAGAGGAGAGTTGTCTTGAGTCAAAAGGATTGCCTCCAACACGCAGCGGTCGATGATTCGAGGGAAATTAAATGATCACGTAACCGGCCAGTTCTTCGGCCTTGGCCAGATCGGTTTCTAGTGCTCGACACGCCGCCACAGCTTCTTCCGGTGAACGTATCGCATTGACTGATCGTACGGCGACAACCGGTAGCGAACAACCCTCAAGACAAGCAGAAAACTCCTCTGGCTTCGTGAGATCAGAGAAAATGAACTGGCTCCAGTCGGCTGCCGGCAGATCGTCTTGCTGCCGAATCCACTGGCCGAGTATCAGGTTAGGAGCGGCAGACCGTAAACGGTCAGTGTCGCTGATAGCGCCGTCAATCACGGCCATGCAGACCGCGGGCCAGCGTGCCAGTTCTATCAGTTGTTGACAGATGTCGGTTTCGTTTCCTGCTACGCTGGCGACAATCCAGGTTCCCAGTTGTGATGCTTGCTCCAGCAAAGCATCTTCGAATTCGTTAACGATCAGTGCCAGTGATTGTTGGCGGCATTGGTCGGCCGTCCAATCGTTGAGTTTACTGACGGAACTTGCTTTCAATATCCAGGGTTCCGTATTCCAGAAGAACTTTCGGCCTTTGATGGGAATGGATCGCATGCCGAAGGAAGCCTGCTTTTCCTGTGTCTGACCGGGTCCGGCCAGTTGCAGGGAGGCTTGGTAAAGAGCCGGGATTTCAGCGGACCAGAAACACGGATCGGGAAAGTTGGCCCGGGCCAACAGTGTTGTTCCAGATCCTTGATCGATGAAAGCGTATTTTGCAGGCAGCGTGTGGGCGCGGCTGCATTGAGGGCCATATAATTCTCCGCTAAGTCTCCAACCAGCTTCCCAGTAGGCTTGCAAATCAACATCGGCGCGAAGTCGTACGTAGACTTGCCCAAGATGTGCGTCTGCCTGCGTGTGAAACAGGTCCCAATCAAGTGACAATTCGGTAAGTGGTTTCAAAACAGGAGATTCCATGAAATGCTGATTACCCTTTAGGATAACAGGGTGGACTTGAGTGCCTGAGCCAGGTACTGCCCAGTATAGGATTCGGGATTCTGGACAATTTCTTCTGGGGTTCCGGTAGCAACCACTTTTCCTCCTTCGTCAGATGCTCCCGGACCCAGGTCAATAATATAGTCTGCTGATCGCATTAATTGGAGATTGTGTTCGACGACAATCAGTGAGTGTCCGACATTTAGTAAGGCATCAAAACAGTCCAAGAGTTTGACAATATCGGAAAAATGAAGTCCGGTCGTTGGTTCGTCCAGGATGAAGAGTGTTCGCTGGCGTGTTGAATTAGCCGTGTAGGCCGCCAGTTTGAGACGTTGGGCCTCGCCGGCTGAAAGAGTATTGGCTGGCTGACCAAGCTTCAGATAGTCTAAGCCGACGTCAATTAGTCGTTTGAGCCGGCTTTGGACTTTTGTTTGACCGCGGAAGAATGAAAAAGCTTGCCGTACGGTCATATTCAATACGTCGGCAATCGTGTTGTCCCGGTATTTAACTTCCAGGATTTCCTTGCGATATCGTGTTCCCCCACAGTCTCGACAAGTCATATAGACGTCCGCGAGAAATTGCATATCGATTTCGAGTGAACCAGCACCCTGGCAGGTTTGGCAGCGGCCCCCATCTACGTTGAAGCTAAAGTGTCCTGATTTATAGTTGCGGGTTTTAGCTTGAACCGTTTCAGTGAAGACTTTTCGAATCTGGTCGAAAGCTTTGATGTAGGTGACAGGATTTGATCGTGGCGAGCGACCGATGGGGCTCTGGTCGACCATGATGACATCATCAATTTGTCCATCACCAATGATCTCGTCGTAATCATGTGGCTTAGGGGTATCCTTTTGTTTCCGTCGACAGAGGGCGGCATGGAGGGTGTTTTGTACCAGGGTGCTCTTTCCGGACCCACTGACTCCAGTGACCAGGCAGAGCAGTCCCAAGGGGAATTTAACCGACAGCGACTGCAGGTTGTTCCCGCGGGCACCTTCTAGTGTGATCCAGCCGTTGGTCGGCTCGCGTCGCTGGGGTTCCGAGAAATGGCCGCGTCGACCCATCAGGTAGTCCCCAGTAATGCTGTCAGCGGACTTCTTCATTTTATCCAGGTTGCCACTAAAAACGATTTCCCCACCGTGGTTTCCGGCTCCGGGGCCGACTTCGACAAGATGATCAGCAGCTTTAATCATTGCTTCTTCATGCTCAACAAGGACCACGGTGTTGCCTCGATCTCGTAAGTTCTCGATGGCGTGAACCAGTTGGCTGACGTCGCGCGGATGTAGCCCGATGGACGGTTCATCCATGACATAAAGCATGTTTACGAGACTTGAACCCAGTGCCGTCGTGAGCGCAACGCGTTGTGACTCACCGCCACTGAGTGTCCGCAGGGGACGATCCAAGGTCAGGTAGCCAAGGCCCACGGATTGCAGGAAATGAATTCGAGATTGAAGCTGTTGGCGTATTAAGGAGGAGACTTCTTCTTGCCAGGGTGTCAGTTCCAGGGAGGCAAAGAATTGTTGTAGATGGTCAATCTTCATCGCTGCCAGGGCAGCGATATGGTGCTCTGAGATTTGGAAGGCTAGCGATTCGGGACGCAAACGTTGGCTTTGACAACTGGGGCAGGTTCGGTAGCTGCGCCAGCGGCTCAAGAATACCCGCAAGTGCATCTTGTATTTACGTCGTTCCAGCCAGGCGAAGAAACCTTGCAAGCCGCCGAAATCTCGTTCTGGAACACCGTCCTGGATCAACTGCTGTTGCGCGACAGTTAACTCGTGGTAGGGGACATCGACCGGCAGGCTATAGTCATCTGCCAATTCCAGTAGTTCGTCTAATTCGTGGCGATAGGCGGGTGAGTTCCAGGGAGCGATGGCTCCCTCACGCAGGGATTTGCTTGTATCGGGAACAACACGTTCCATATCGATGGTCACGACACTGCCAAACCCTTCGCATTCCGGGCAGGCACCTAACGGGCTGTTGAAACTAAAGAGGCGGGGTTCGGCGGTTGGGTAGTCCAAGTCACAGTCATCGCAGCGTAGCGACTGGTTGAATGTTGATTGCTGCCAGTCACGTCCGTCGATTTTCCGGTCCGGCGAATCCTGGTTTTCTGCCAGCACGTAGCACTGTCCCTGGCCGCGTTGAAAGGCCGTTTCAAGGGAGTCATACAATCGTTCCTGGCTTGTCTTGCCCGCCGTAAGACGATCAACTACGACCAGCAGATTGCTACTGGCCAGGTCATCGGGAAGAGGGGCATCGCCGAGGTTAATGGTGTTTTCTCCGACGATAACACGAATGAAGCCATCTTGCTGAATCTGTTCGCTGAGGGATTCTTGTGAAATATCAGCGTTGGGGATTAGTGGAAAGGTGACCAGGTAACGGCAACCTGTTGGTAATTTCTCCAATTGTTGGGAAACGGTTTGGGGTGAATGTTCTCGTAATGGACGGTTGCAACCGAGACAGTAAGCCTGAGCGATCTTGGCATAGAGTAATCTCAGGTAGTCAGCGATTTCGGTGGCAGTTCCGATGGTGGAGCGACTATTAGGAGAGGTACTTTTGCGGGTCACAGCGACGGCTGCGGGTATGCCTTCAATTCGGTCAGCAGCTGGTTTTTCCAGGCGATCGAGGAACTGCCGGGTATAGGCTGAGAAGCTCTCAATATAACGGCGTTGTCCTTCTGCATAGAGAGTATCCAGGGCAATGCTTGTCTTGCCACTGCCACTGACGCCGCAAAAAACGACTAATTGATGGTGAGGGATATCGAGGTCCAGATCCTTGAGATTGTGGACATTCACACCGCGCAGTTCAATTTGGCTGTTATTGCTGTTCTTGTTCAACGGCAAGTTCTCACTTGGCCAGCATTTTTTGGTGCGTCAAATCCCTCATAATAGAAGCGTTACTGGCCAGTGACTAGTAGTCCCTGGTGAGGAGAACGATTTGTGGTGCTGTGCTATAATTAGTTTCTTAGTAGAACTATGGAACGGTCGTCCGAGTCCCGGGCAGCGGCTGGTGAACGTGGTTAGTAAAGGAAAAGTGGCATCGTGGCTCAAAGTCTGCGGACTAATCCGTTCTACGTTCTGTTGGTTGTGACCGGACTGGCTTTTGCGATCACGGCTTGCGGTTTTGGTGTGATGACATTCACCGATGTTCATGGCCCAGAATTGCTGGATGCTTCGCAACAGGAGTCCGTCGGGCGCATGGCGAATCATCCACTTTTTGAATTCCTCGATGAGCATGGAACGAAGACTATGTTGATTGAACTGGCCGTACTGGCCTTGGCGACCGTCGGGTGCATTGCCACGGACAGTTGGTTGGAATCTCGCCAGGAGTTATCTGATGGGGAAGCCAGCTTGGCGAAGGTGGATCAGAACAAGATAACTACCAGTCCAGGTGCCGAAGAAACGACGTCTCCGGCCGATCCTTAAAACTGTTAAATAGTGAGGATGCCATGAAAGTTCAGCATTATCAGCAAGTTTCATCGGAACCGGTGCAAATGGAGGGAGCCCACGGATGTACGGTTCGCTGGTTACTGGGGCCAGGCGACGGGGCTCCTAATTTTGCCATGAGGCAATTTGATGTTGCCGTTGGCGGTTATACGCCCAAGCATCATCATCCTTACGAGCATGAAGTGTTCGTGTTGGAAGGCGAGGGCGTGGTGTTGGAGGGGGATCATGAGCACTCCCTGAATTCCGGGGATGTTATCCTGGTGAAGCCTGATGAAGTGCACCAGTTTCGTAATACGGGTGACATTCCTTTACGGTTCCTTTGCCTGGTACCGAATTCGGCAACTCAAAAGAATGTTTCCGTGGTGCCTGAATGTGGTGCCGAGACATAGTGGTGAAGTGTTTCAAGGGTTGATCTGAACATGGAACGTGATGTCGTCAATCGCATTGAAGAACTGCGTGAAACAATCCGTGTTCACGACCGCAAGTACTACATTGAGGCAGCGCCTGCAATCAGTGATCATGCCTATGATCAATTGATGCAAGAGCTGGAGCAGTGTGAGCAGCAGCATCCTGAACTGGTCACACCGGACAGCCCGACGCAGCGAGTTGGGGAAGAGCCAGTCGATCACCTGGAGCAGTTTCCTCACCGGTTGCCGATGCTGTCGATTGAGAATACCTATGACCTGGAAGCGCTCAATAAGTTTCAGGGGCGGGTTTCTGGATTGCTCGACGGCGAACAGATTGAGTGGATTGTCGAGTTGAAAATTGATGGCGTGGCAGCTTCCCTAATTTACGAAGACGGATTGCTGGTCCGGGGAACGACGCGTGGTAATGGAACAGTGGGAGATGATATCACCCACAATCTGAGGACGATTTGTGGCCTACCGTTACGATTGTCAGGAAAGCATATCCCTCCCTTGCTAGAGGGGCGTGGTGAGGTTTACATCGCCAATTCGGATCTCGTTCAGCTGAACGAACGACAGCAGCAGCAGGGAGAGCCGCTCTACAAGAACCCGCGAAACGCAGCTGCTGGTTGCATCCGTTTATTAGATCCGCGAATTTGTGCGACTCGGCCATTACGGATTTTCTGCCATGGCGTGGGTTATTGCGAAGGTATTTCTTCTGACGATTACTGGACTTTCCTCAATGAAATCCGTGAGTTGGGACTGCCTTGCACTCCGGCGGCGAAGTGTTTCGATGATTTCACACAGGCTCAACAGTATTGTGAAACGCTCAGTGAACAATTGCACGACTTTGATTTCGAGGTCGATGGCCTGGTGGTCAAGGTAAACCAGTTTGACCAGCGGGAACGGTTGGGAGCGACTGCCAAAAGTCCCCGCTGGGTTGCGGCTTATAAGTGGGAGAAATATGAGGCAATTACACGGCTCGAGGCGATCACAGTGCAAGTTGGGAAAACGGGTGCGATTACACCGGTAGCTCAACTGGAGCCGGTCGAGTTAGCTGGCACCACGGTAAGTCGAGCCAGCCTGCATAACGCGGATGAGATTGCCCGCAAGGACGTGCGTGTGGGGGATGTGGTCGTGGTTGAAAAAGCCGGCAAGATCATACCGCATATTGTCCGTGTCGAAAAACACGAACGCCAGGAAGACTTACCGCCTTTCGCCTTTCCTGTTTCCTGTCCCGAGTGTTCCACCACCTTGATTAAGGATGAAGGGGGTGTTTACATTCGTTGTCCGAACCAGGAATGTCCCGCACAACTGAAGGAACGTCTCTGTTATTTTGCCAGTCGTAATGCGATGCACATCGAGGGATTGGGTGATAAGTTAGTCGTTCAACTGGTTGAGACAGGGCTGGTTACTGGCTATGGGGACCTTTATCGCCTTACAGCCGAGCAATTGACAGAACTGGAGAGGATGGGTGAGACATCGGCGGCGAATCTCCTGGCAGGTGTTGAAGAGAGCAAAGATCGTGGACTGGCCAGGCTGCTCAACGCGCTTTCAATTCGCCATGTGGGTGCGCGCGTGGCGACTATTTTAGCGAAGACTTTTGGTTCTATGGAGAAGTTGCAACAGATTGAAGTTGCTGAATTAAGTGAGACCGATGAAATTGGTCAGATTATCGCCGAGAGCATTCACGGCTTTTTACAGAGCGATTACGGAAAGCGGACAGTCCAGGATTTGCAGGAACTGGGTGTCATGATGACCAGGACAGAGAGTGGAGTCGAAGGAGGATCGACTGTCTTTGCGGACAAGAATTTTGTGGTGACCGGCACACTGGTTCAATACACCCGGCAGGAAGTGAAACAATTAATTGAACAGCATGGCGGGAGAGCTGCTTCGACGGTTTCAGGTAAGACGGACTACCTGTTAGCTGGCGAGATGGCCGGTAGTAAATTGAGAAAGGCCGAACAGTTGGGCGTGGTGGTAATTAATGAGGATCAGTTTGGCAAGCTGCTGAACGGAGAAGATATTTGATGCTCAGGCGCACAAAAAAACTTCGCCGAGCAAGCCGGCGAAGTTTTCGTGTAACCTAGTTCGCTAATCTAATGGCGAGACTACTTTTCTTTGACACCGAGCTCTTTGAGCTTGGCAGCAATATCCTTGCCGTGTGAGCCACTGTTCACCTTTTTGTCAATGTGCAGTATCTTTCCATCGGTTCCGATGTAAAAGGTCCAGCGGAAAGGGAACTTGCGGCTTTCGGTCACGACGCCATAGGACTTTGCCACACTGCGCCCCGGATCGCTGAGGATTGCGTAGTCGAGTTTGAGTTTTTTGGCAAAGTCAGCATTTACCTTTGCTTCATCGCAACTGGCGGTGAAATAAGCAACGTTGAATTTCTTTAATTCGGCACCACTCTCACGGAGTGATTGGCATTCTTTCGTTCAGCCACCGGTGAAAGCTTTTGGATACCAGGCAATTACGACAACTTGTTTTCCGCTAAAGTCAGCAAGTTGATATGTTTTGCCGTCACTTCCAGGAAGTTTGAATTGTGGCGCGGAATCCCCTGTTTTGAGTTCTGCCTGCGCTGTTCCAGTCAAACCAAGTACTCCTAGAAGTGCCAGCCCAAGGCCGAGTCTCGTTAGACATGTCATCGTCGAATTACTCCTTCGGAAGGCATTGGTGAAGATATAAATAGTCTGCCGACAGGCTACCATGAACTGATCGGGAAGTCCACGATGCCAGGGATCGTTCTCGCTAGAAGGTGGTTAGCAGGAGAGTACTTTCGGTGTTGCTAAGAGCTGTTAGCCGATACAATAAAGCAGCAGATTTTCAAGAGAT
>CAZXJC010000136.1:0-5462 GCA_964640885.1 uncultured Pirellulaceae bacterium
ATCTAAAAGTTACCTTAAACGACACTTCCAGCGGTGGCGACGTGCGCCAATTCAAAACTAACGATATTTTGACAATTAAAAATCAAACCGCATTTGGCTCTAGCACCAACGGCCAAGCCAAAATTATCGCACAAAGTGGGACCAAAGCCGCCACCCAGCATCAGGTAGCTTTTGGCGGATCCGGCTTCGCCAATGTCGATTTCCCCGATAGCAACTCTACCCATATCACAGGCCTCAAACGAACATCAGCTTCCGATGTCAATTCGATTACGCCCAACGGTACTAATTATTACACCATCAACCTAACGGATGCTGATCATAAGTATAAAGACGGCGATATGATTCTTTTCCGGCAGCAACTGGATGCGGCTAATAATAGTACCACTTCATTAGAAGAGCGATTGTTAGAAGTTACCGCCACTGCTACCGACAAAATAACAGTTCGTATGGCCAACGATAGCAATTCGGGTATGACCACCCAAGATGCAGAACCCGATGTGGGGCTCAGGTCGCTCATCGGTGACACAACCGCCAATGGTAAGATCGTAGCCCCAGAGCAAGGGATCGCTATTAGTGGCACCAAGATGTTTGTGGCGGATGGAACCCATCAACTACGGGTCTATACCATTGACCCGACCAACGTTGCTACAGCTCCATCAGCAGATTCGACTCTAACGGTGGACCTAGGCACAGCTCGATTCAAAAACTTGTTTGGTGTTTACGACGATGGAACCAACTACAACGTCTACGGCCTAGGTAAAACAGCCTGGTATATGGGGGATTTATCAACTAGCAGTGCAGCAGATAAGGTCGATCGAAATGTTCTAGTAGCACAAATCAGAAAATCTGACGGTTCTTTGACAGCCACTGTTACTACGCCTGCTGATGCGGTTGACCTTACAAGTGTAAGTCTTGATGGTAGTGGTGACGAGGTCAGACGGATTACAGATGGACAGGTGGTGACGTTAAGTAGTGCGGCCAGTTCGCCTGATGGTAGCCGACTAACGGAAGCCGGTAGGGCCTATCTTTTCCTGAGTTATGAAGTCGACTCTGCTGCCAACACCACTACCCCTGCTGAAAAAGCGGTTATGAAGGCTTACCGGCTAGATACCGGAACTAATGCAACCGACCCTGATTCTAATGCAGCTATAGATTTCGTTTTCGCTGACCAAAAAGGTGATGCTATCGCGTCAACGATTGATAGCTTCGCGATTGAAGAGTTAGCCGGAGGTGAAGTTATTGCCGCCATCAACTATTCTGGCGATACCCAGAGCTATGATTTAACACAAACTTCATCAGATGGATCTACAGCCGCTGATACTGCAGCAGTCACCGATAATCGCCCGGCAATCTTTCCCGGTAGTGGCACTAATACTATCAGCTACCGGGATAACGAATTAGATGAAGACAATAGTGACTACGACGGCTACGCCAGAATTTTTTCTGGTAACGGCTCGATTTTCATCGCTGGAACCACCGCCTCGACTTTAGCATCCAGCACTAGCAAAACAACCACTACCTATCGCGAGCAAAAGGGTGCAGGGTTCATGGATGTGGCTTTTGTGGCCGACTCACAGACCAGTCTCATCAAAGTACTGGATATTTCCAGAAAAGCGGCTGATCCAATCCCACAAAAGAACATCAAAATAACCTATGGAGGGAATGCAGTAGGCACGGTTCAAGATCTAAGTGTTGATCATCCACACGACTACTACTCAAACACCTCTTCCAACTATCAAGATAACGCTTACTTGTATGCTATCAGTGATGACGGAACTAATGGCGGCTTATTCCGTCTAGATGCAACAGACCCTTTGGCCAGTGGTATCGGTACAGTAACCACTACCAGTGGTCGTAACTTTCGTTTACTGGCTGCAGCCGGATTGAATAAAGATAGCGGAACCGCTGAAACACTAACACATGTTTTCGCCAGCCAAGGTAAGGTATTTGTCTCAGGTCAAACAGGTGGAAGTGGAAATAGCAAAGTTGCCTTTTTCACCAATCAATCGCAATTGAATGGGGCCATTACTGCGACGGATGACACAACGATTGTGGTTGATGACGGATCTGTCTTTAAGGCCAGTGATGTGATCATCGTGGATGATGAGCAGATGACTGTGAGTAGTATTAGCACCAACACCCTAACGGTTAGTCGTGGTGCTAATTCCACCACTGCAACAGCTCACGATGATGATGCCCCAGTTCTAATTGCCAGCGCTCTAACAGCTAACCACCTGACATACGCTAAAGTAGATGGTACGGAGACTAGCAGTAAATACGAACTCGCAGGTACTATCACCGACCTGTTTTTTGACGATTCTGCCCACTCTAATTTGTCCTCCGGCCGCTATTTGTATGTTGGTGTTGATGACGCCAATGTTTATCGCTACGATATGGAAACGACCTTGGGAGAGGTAGTGGAATACAACCTGTCAGGTCTAGGTATTTCCGCAGTGAAAAATATCGCTGTTTCGCATCCTTCCCCCACCCAAACGATTCTATATGTGACCGATTCAGCAGACAATGAAAAAGTATCAGCCTTTGATATATCTTCGGGAACACCAACCCCACTATCAATCACCACTGTCAACAGTGCCGACGAAGTATTTATCGGCCGCGACGCCACGGATAGCGAGAACCAGGTCGTTCATTTTGTAGATGATAGCACTCTATACACAATGTCCGATCTAAGTGCCACTAACGCTTTTATGAGTGCTCTTAATCTATCAGAAGATAGCGGTACAGCAGGCAAAGATCTGGTTGGTCGTCTGAACGGTTTCGAGTTCCAAAGAAACCAAAACGCAACCAGCGATTTGCTGACTGGGGTGACGCTCAACTTCACAGGGACAACAGGCATCGGTTCCCCAGTTTCAGTTATGGTTGAACCCGATACCGCCTCAGTGGTTGATTCTGTCAAAACGTTTGTCGATCAGTACAACGAAACCGAAACGACTCTTCGTCAAGCTGTCAATGCCAAGCGAATTTTCAGCCCCCAAACAGAAGAGGAATTGGTACAAGGTGTATTGGCTAACGATACCATGCTTCGCAGTCTGATGATGCGATTGAGTTCTATCTCATCCTTACCAGTTGCTGGTACCGGATCGGTTAAGCGATTGGCCGATTTGGGGATTAACCGAGGGCGGGCCGGGTCAGTTAGCATAGATCAGGTTAAATCCGGTTTAGAATTAAAGTTGGATGAGAGCAGACTTCGTGCTGCCATCACTTCTAATCCTGAGGGGGCGGCCTCCATCTTCGGTAGTATCTCGACACTAAGTACAAAGGCGCACCGACCAATTCCCAAGGAGACTGAAACCACTGTCACTGTTAGTTCTGCTAACTACAGCTTACTGGAAACCAAGATCGGCCGGCAAATTTTGATCGAGAATAGTACCAGTGGAACGGTTGTTCCGATGACGTTAACCGGTGTTAATGCCTCCGGTAACAAGTTGACCTTGGTCGGTGGTACTTTCAGCATAGCCGATTATAGTGGTTACGACGTTGAATTAGTGACAAACAACACCAATCCGTGGCACGCAATTAAGATCAATAGTACCACAGTTAATGCGACCAATAATGAGACGGTACTCAAGATTAATGATGGTGGAACGCTCAATTCGCTAAAAGATTTACAAAACTTAAACCGGGTAGCCAATAAGCTAAATAGTACCGTTGACGTGCAGATTAAAACCGGTTTGGGAGCAAATCTTAGCAACAGCGAAACCTCCTCAATAACACTCAGCGATGCCAGTAAGTTCGCTGACTCTGGAACTATCGTTGTTTCGGAAATAGACTCTTCAGCTCTACAGTATGAAGCTATCACTTATACGGGCAAAAGTGGGAATACGCTCACCGGCCTGACACGTGGTGTTGATATTAGTTCCTCAGTAACAACTTCCGAGCAAGCCTTTGCAACTTCAAATAGTGCTAAAGTCTCACAAACATTGTTCACAGTTAATGTCACAGATGTGGATCCCGCCGACAATTTCGTAACGGTAGGCGGTTACCTAGATACAGATTTGGTCAATACGACCAATTCGAAAATCGTATCAGTGGATGGAACTGCCGCTGATATTACCATGACAGCTATTGAACAATCGGCGGCTAATCAGTCGATTCTTAAAGTTGACCCTCGCTTGGCAAAAGAATTCTCTGGTGGCACCAGATTGCGTTTGAAACAAGGCAGTCAAACCAACGACTTGAATGTCTTGTCACTCGACACTGACCCAATTTCAGGTTTTTCTAGCAAAACAATGCCGCCCCAAGGAGATGATAGTAGTGGCAATGTTACCAAAGATACTAACGCCTCTGGGAAAATAACCGCAGGCGGTACCACAACGACTAATATGACAGTCTGGGCTGATGATCTGCGCTCATTTATTGGCCGCTCTCAACTATTAGTCAGTAACGGAACCACAGATGAGCTCGCGCAAATCAATAGCATTGATACAACACCGCGCTTATTGAGCGGTTACCAAAACGCAAACCTGTTTACTTATACGGTATCAGGTACTGCGAGCCGTAGCGGAGGGACCTTCGCCATTGGATCGGGTTCTAACAATACCGTTGGATTGAGTAATGCGGCTAGCCTAGGTAGCGGTAGTACCAGAGGAAAATTTGAAATTCATGTAGGGGATATTTCATACGACGTAGATGCATTTGACCTCAACGGAGATGGTAGCGAGGATGTTGCGCTTACTACTCATACTGTCACTCTAGATACCCTCAAGAAGGCTATCAACAGGGCTGTCACTGGTAATAGTGCAGGAAATACAACTTTTAAAGCCGATGTTTTAGGAACAAACTACCTGTATATTGAAAATAATGACGTCACGCCCATTAAAATTACCGGTAAAGCGAATGGAATTCAACTCTTCAGTGCTACCAACCGAGACGAAGATTTAATCAAGTTTAAAGGTATTGCTGAGGTAACTTTGGACACCCCGGCCAATGTTCCCAACTTAACGGGTTTCAACGCCATTAAGGCCGCTTACAACGATACCATGACCGTTCAAGGTATGCTGCCCACACTAACTACTGGTGATTTACTGGTAGAAGGGATTGCCGAAAATACTGAGAATACTATGGCCGCCTACACTAAGTTGTCTACAGGTATCATTAGCAATAGATTAAGGAACATTCAGAGACAAACTCGAACAGTTAATGAAGATATGAGCACCTTTGATGGCAAAATCAGAGAAAAAGAACTCAAACTGCTACAAGAGTTCGGTGCACTGGAGGCCGCTTTGGGTGAAACCCAGATCCAATCTCAGTATCTAACACTCCAACTTTCTTCACTACAATCTACAGCACAATCCATGGCATCCAAAAGGAAGAGATGTTAGATAATACCGAATGAATTTAGAATGGTGAATACTTCCTTATTCTAGCTTCTATCTTTTATCTTCAAATGTGCATGTCTTAGCAATGAAAATCAACCGCCCGCCACTAGATCCTTTAGCTGC
>CAZXJC010000137.1:0-20204 GCA_964640885.1 uncultured Pirellulaceae bacterium
AGAATCGGGAAAATGGGGTGATCGTGGCCCAGGTGAGAAAAAGTGACCTGCAAATCAGCTGGTACCAATGGTGGGGCGACTGGCCCTGGATTCTATTAGGAATAGGAACCCTGATAGCTGCTTATTGGCCTCTGAAAGGAGGCCAAAGAACGCGAAAAAACGAGGATTTAGTAGGTGAAAATGGTCCTAACGATTGTAGTGGCAAGCTTTAGTGAAGAAAGCGCCTAGGCGATGTAGACACCCAAACTTATCCGGATTTCGTTGACATTCCTAATTTCCGGTAACTATACTGTGAGAGTCGGTCCGATTTGATAGATTGAGTCCTGCTTTTCCGCAGGCTCAAAGAATTATCGACAGTCAGCTGGAACACTTACGAATCCCCCCTTTTAAGGGTATTGGTAAGCGTTTCTGGATCCCTTGCTATAGAACGTTACTAATTTAGAGGAAACGGGTGCCATGACGCTCCTGGGAAAAATCTTTACCGTACTCATTCTGATCATGAGCGTTGTCTTCATGTCGTTTTCGATCATGGTTTTCCAGACGCATCAGAACTGGTATCTGTTGGTCGACAACGAAAACTATTCGGAAAGCACTCCGCTCGGTTTGAAGCAACAGATCGCAAATCACGAACGGGCCAATAGCGAACTAGAAACAAGTCTTAAGGAAGCACAACTGGCCCTGAAACGGGAACAGATTGCGAGACGCTTTGTACTGGCATCTTTACAGGCCCAATTGATCACGGCGCAGCGAGATCAAGTAGCACTCCGAGCTGACTTAGAAACTTATGAAAACAGGACGCGTGACGTAGAAGCAGACTTGAGCACGGCCCTGGCGGATAATGCAGGCTTGGTTGGCGAGGGCTCGAACTTGCGAGAGCAAGTCATCGGAGCCCAGCAATCATCGGACAAGTATTTCAATAACTCGTTAAAACTCACTGATGAAATCAACCAGTTGCGTGGAAGTGAAATCCGGCTCAAGGAAGTTCAAGGCCAGTTAATCAACCAGGTCGGTCGAATGTCAAACGTTTTAAGCAAGAATGGACTGACCGAGTTTAGTGATGTCACAGCAATCCCACCGGTCATTGATGGTGTGGTGACAAACGTGCGAAGTGACATTATTCAAATCTCAATCGGATGGGATGATGGTTTACGTAAAGACCATGAGTTAGATGTCTTTCGTGGCAAATCCTATTTAGGTCGGATCAAGGTTCGTGAAACGCGCCCCAATTCGGCTGTTGGTGAAATCATCCCGGCCTATCGTAAAGGTCTTATCAAACAAGGTGATCGTGTTGCCACGAAAATCAGCTAGTACCGACAGCCCTTCAATTGTTCAGAAGATGCCTTTGAGCGTCTACAGCATGATGCTGGTGATTGCCTTCATGTGCATCACCGTGGCATGTGTGTTGTTGTGGCAGGAATTGAAGAAGTGGGGCACTGGCCCTGAATGGTGGAAGGCCACTGTCTCTGTCACTCGCCAAACAGATCTTCCTGATTCGTTCCAACTGGCCCGTCAGGCAGCAGAGATCGAACCGTTCAAACTTAGCTGACGTTCTCTCGTTCAGCTACAACACTTCCCCGTAAAATCACCGCGGAGGACGTCTGCCAGGCTGCTGAAATCCACCGCTACGAGCCATCACCTGTTTTGCAGTCACAGTTTTGTTGCCCGGGGCGGCTTCCTTAGCAGCTTTGGCCGGAGTTTCGGCCAGCATCAACATGACGCGGTCCTGTGGTTGCAGGTCAGAAATTTTAGCAGCTTGTCCGTTACGAAAGATCGCTACGCCGGCGGGCACATGTACCGTTTTCTTGCCGCCAGCAGAACGATCCAAAGCTGTAATAAGCCGCTGCTTAACATCGATTTTTTCAATCATCCCCATCACGCGCGCACCGTTGCCCATCGGGGGTCTGCCCCCTCGACCACCGGCTCCCGGCCGTTGTCCACCTGCCAGGCCGCCCCTTCCGCCACCGCGACCGCCCCGCTGTCGAGAACTACCGGCATCTCGATCTGGTTCCAGCGTAACGAGAAACGTCTGATTAACAGGTTTACACCAGCCTTCGTCATCGTTGCAGGCAAAGTACTTCACCTTCACTTTGATCACGGCATTAGAAACCTGTTTAAGTTCATCGATGTCCAACAGGAACTCACGCGGATCAATATCTGCTGGCGATTTAACTTTTGGCCCCGAACCCTTAACCGGAGTAACCGTGACATTCTCTGGCAATTCCAACTCATAGGTTAGGGGGTCTACCAGATTGTTCCAGTGAACGTGATACAAAGGATCCAGGTGAAAACCGAGATAGAGTTTACCGAGCCCTTTGGACATGAAGTTCTGATCAACCTCTGCTCGCAATTTTATGTAGTGCGGTTCTTTGCTCTTTTCCGCAGTCACCTTGAAAGCACGCATGCTGCCACTGACCTGCACCCGGGGAACCACACCACTGGCTGCTGCTTTCGGTGGTGGAGCGGTCTTCAATTTCAGATCCGCTACTTGGGTCGGCTTTTCAACGGCACCAACCAGTTGCTCGAGATCTTTTCGCAAATCTCCCGGGGAACTCCAGCCACGGTGTCGAACAACTTTCCCTTCCGGGTCGAGAACAAACTCCGAATTCGGTGCATTTCCAAGTTTATGTTTTAGTTCGTTCTCCATGTTGTCCGCTAACCAGGTAAACTTTGAACCCAAGGTGCGTTCTGCCTCTTTCAAATGCAACAAACGTTCCTGGAGTGTAAGTGGTTGGACATAACCGTTATTTTCTGGGTGTGCCAGCGATTTATAGATGTAGAAAAATTTGACGCCACGGGCAGCATAATCGCGTTGGATCGTCTCCAAACTGGGGACGTTTCGCAGGAAAGGCGGTCACGTCAGACAACCGAAGACCAGCACGGTGTAACTTCCTTTCAACTGACTGGTCGAAAACTTCTTCCCATCCGCCGTGTAGACCGTTACTTCCGGAATTGATTCGCCAATGCCAGGTGAAGACCGGTTAAAAGCTGAACTGACTTGCGATCGACCAGATTGGCCACCCTGCCCCGGACGCTGGCCATAACTGGCAGACGGACTACAGGTCATTGCCAGCAAGCCAGCAAGCCCCAACAAGGTTGAAAAACGCGTAGACCTTTGTAGCATCAGATTCTCCTGTCTCTTGCACAACTACTGCCGGTTCCTGCAGTGGGGTACCCCGTTTCCAGCAGTTGCCTCAGTACAAACCCCTTGCCTTAGTGTAAAACCCTGCCGCCGGGCTTTAGTTCCGCCAGCTGACTTCAATCGTAAAACAAGCCTTTCCGACTCACTTCAAAAGTGACCTTACGAAACCACTGCAACAAGCCATTAGAACGGATTCCAGAGGCCTACTGCAACTGCTTTAAAGACAGCTCTTTATGACTTAATTTCGGAGTTCCAGACAGTTGTTGGCGAGGGGTAAAAATGGTAAAATACGCGTCTTCCAAGAAGTCGGAAAAAGTACATAAAAACAAGCCCTTTTAAGGGCTTTAGCCGACTCAATTTGGACAGGATGCTGTACCGCTGGAAAGGACTCTCTGTTGTCGACCGACTCAAATGAACCGACGGATGCGGATGGTGCCACTGGACCGGAAAGTGGTGACAACGGCAACTCAACCCAGGTCTTCGATCTACCGATCGAAGATGAGCTCAAGGAGAGCTACCTGACCTATGCTATGAGCGTCATCGTGAGTCGTGCGCTGCCCGACGTGCGCGATGGGCTTAAGCCTTCCCAGCGACGAATCCTGGTCGCCATGAATGACTTGAACCTGGGACCAGGCTCAAGTCGCGTCAAGTGTGCCAAGATTTCCGGTGACACTAGCGGTAACTACCATCCCCATGGCGAAAGCGTCATTTACCCAACACTTGTCCGCATGGCACAGGACTGGAATTTACGACATGTGCTGATCGACAAGCAGGGCAACTTTGGATCCATCGCCGGGCTTCCTCCGGCTGCTATGCGATATACCGAGGCACGGCTCTCGTCGATTTCCGCCTTAATGCTGGAAGACATCAAGCTTAATACCGTTGATTTCACGCCCACCTACGACGAAAGTCGCGAAGAGCCGACGGTCTTGCCGAGCAAGTTTCCAAACCTGCTCGTCAATGGTTCCAGTGGTATTGCTGTCGGTATGGCAACGTCCATCCCCCCACACAACCTCCAAGAAGTCTGTGATGCACTGATTCGAGTGATTGAAGAACCCGAGATCAGTATCGACCAGTTACTAGAGATCGTCCAAGGCCCCGATTTTCCCACTGGCGGGATTATTTGCGGACGCAGTGGAATCCGCCAGGGTTATCACACGGGGCGCAGTACAGTCATCGTCCGAGCACGCGCCAAGATTGAGGAGTTCAAGAAGGGTCGTTCACGGATTGTCATTTCGGAAGTGCCTTACCAGCAGTTTCGGGATCGGGTCGTCGAACGAATCGCTGGACTGGTCAATTCAGATCGCATCAAGGGAATTTCGTCGATTCGGGATGAAAGTGATCTCAAAGAACCAGTCCGACTGATTGTTGAAGTAAAACGCGATGCCGATCCGGAAGTGGTGCTAAACCAGCTCTACCAGTTCTCGCCGTTACAAGAAACGATTTCGATCATCTTGTTGGCACTGGTCGACGGTAAACCACGATTGCTCAACCTGAAGCAGATACTTGAAGAATTTATTCGTCATCGCGTCGCCGTAATTCGTCGCCGCACCCAATTCCTGTTGGCCAAGGCTCGCCGACGTAAGCATGTGGTGGAAGGGCAACTGCTGGCCCTGGCCAATATTGATGAAATCATCCGCATCATTCGGGCCTCCAAGACACAAGCTGATGCCAAGCAACAGTTAATGGGAGTACCATGTCCTGCTGCCCTGATGCGGGAGGCCCTCGGAGAGGACGGTTTTAAACTCTTTGAACAGGAACGTGGTAGCAACGATACCTACACACTGACGGCTGTCCAGGCCGACGCTATTCTCAAGATGACCTTAGGACAACTGGTCAACCTGGAACAGGAAAAACTTTCCGGTGAACATCATGCTTTGATCGAAGAGATCAACGAGTACCTGAACATTCTCTCTGATGATCAGAATATCCTGAAAATCGTCAAGCAAGACATCCAGGACATCCGCAAGAAACATGGAGAAGATCGCCGTACCGAGATCAGTGGAGAGGAACTCGGCAATATCGACCTGGAAGACCTCATCACCGAAGAGAACATGGTCGTCTCTATCAGTCACCGGGGGTACATCAAACGGACTCCGGTTTCAGTTTACCGGGCGCAGCGACGTGGTGGCAAAGGTCTCAAAGGTGCAAAGACCGAAGACGAAGATCCAATTGAACATCTGTTTGCTGCCAGTACCCACGATTACCTGTTGTTCTTTACCAACAAGGGGAAAGTTTACTGGCAAAAGGTCTATGGGTTACCGCAACTAAGCCGTGAGAGTCGCGGTCGGGCGGTAGTTAACCTACTGCGGCTAAGCGAGGGAGAACAGATCACCGACTGTCTCAGCGTACGTGACTTCAACCTGCCAGGCCACTTCCTGATGATGGCTACTCGTAAAGGGTTGGTCAAGAAAACACCGTTAGAGGCTTATAGCCGACCGAAACGCGGTGGCATCATTGCCGTCAAGTTGCGTGACGATGACGAACTGGTCGATGTTGTGATCAGCAAGCCAGGCGATGAAGTTATGCTGGCAACTTCTAGCGGAATGGCAATTCGTTTCAAGGAATCGGATGCCCGTTCGATGGGACGTAACACTTCGGGCGTCAAGGGAATCACACTCTCCGGCAACGACGAACTGGTCGGTATGGTCATCGTCGATCCCGAAGAAACGCTGCTCACCGTCTGCGCCAACGGATATGGAAAACGAACTCTCTTTGGAGCACACGCAGCCAGTAGCGAAGAAAACCAGGCTGAAGATTCCTCCTCGAGCACCCGCTACCGTACCCAGCGCCGTGGCGGTAAAGGGATTCGAGATATCAAAGCCACCAAACGCAATGGTGACGTGGTGGGAATTACTCCGGTGAATGATGATGACGAAGTCCTGATGATGACCAGTGGCGGAAAACTGCAACGCGTTGCCGTGGGTGAGATCAGTATTATCGGCCGGAATACCCAGGGTGTCCGTATCATGAGTCTTAGTGGCGAGGATCAATTGGCTGCCGTGGTACGAGTTCCACGGGAAGAAGCGACCAGCGAAACCCTCGATGAACCGGCGGGTGACACCCCCAGCGAGACAACCACTGCTGACCAGGAATCAACCTCGGATTCACCCCCTGCCGCAGGAGAATCTGACACGACAGAAGCTGAAGAATAATCACCTGCCCTGTTCAGGCGGCGGATTGATTACGTGTTCGGTGACCGCCTCTCGGGCAACCCTGACAACCATCGAAGGATTTTCGTGGTGACAACAAAACGCTCTGCTCTGATCACTGGCATTACTGGCCAAGATGGCGCCTACCTGACACGGTTTCTCCTGGAACAGGGCTACCAGGTTCACGGCATGGTGCGCCGCTCAAGCCTGGAAAAATTTGACCGCCTGGCCACGGTCAGGGAGCAAATTGAATTGCACCAGGGTGACCTGCTGGATCAACTCTCCTTGATTCGCCTGCTCGAACATGTCAAACCTGACGAAGTCTACAACTTGGCAGCTCAAAGCTTCGTTCCCACTAGTTTCGAACAACCTTTACTGACGGGCGAATTCAACGCACTGGGCGTAACACGCGTCCTGGAAGCAATTCGCCTGGTTAATCCATCAATCCGGTTCTACCAGGCCAGCAGCAGTGAAATGTTTGGCAACATTCGCGAAGAACCGCAGACGGAAACAACCCCCTGCTGGCCCCGCAGTCCTTATGGTGTCGCCAAAGTGTACGGGCACTGGATTACCATCAACTATCGGGAAAGTTACAACCTGTTCGCTTGCAACGGCATCCTTTTCAATCATGAATCCCCCCTGCGTGGAAAAGAATTTGTCACACGCAAGATCACCGATGCCGTTGCTCGCATTCATCATGGACTGCAGAAAAAACTAAAACTTGGCAACCTCGATGCACAACGTGACTGGGGGTTTTCCGGCGATTATGTTCGCGCTATGTGGATGATGCTGCAACATGAAAAACCAGACGATTACGTCATCGCTACCGGTGAAAAACATACCGTGCAAGAATTCCTAAAGCATGCCTTCGATCACGTGAACCTAAACTGGGAAGATCATGTCGAAGTTGACCCTGCTCTCCTCCGCCCCGCAGATGTTCATACACTCCGTGGTGATGCAACCAAAGCCCGTCAAACCCTTAACTGGAAACCAGAAGTCTCCTTTCCCGAACTCGTGACCATGATGGTCGAGGCCGACCTGCAACGCGTGGCAGCCGAAGTTAATTAATCGATCTGCCCAGTGTTGCAATTGCTCAAGTGACAAGTCTTTAAGTCTTATCCGCAGGAGCCCTTGCCAAGTGAAGGCCCTCATCACTGGAATCACTGGATTCGCCGGCTCCCACCTGGCTGAAACCCTGCTTGCTGCCGGAGACCAGATACTGGGCGTCAGCCGCCAGGGCCATTGGCCAGCAAATGTGCCTGCAGAACTGGCCGCTTCTATCCAGCTACTGAAATGGGATATCAGGGAACCGGCTACCACAGAAGTGCAGGCCGCCTTAGCCCAATGGCAACCAGATTGCTGCTACCACCTGGCTGCCGTCAGCATTCCCGCTGATTGTGGTACCACAACACCGACTTCCGCAGCCCTGGCCTCTAACGTGACAGGGACCCAGCACGTCATTGACCTGCTGACGACCCTCCCCCAGGTTCCACGGTTTCTGCTCACCAGCAGTAATCACGTCTATGCACCGGTGTGCCCCGAGGATCCAGTCGTAAGCGAAGAAGCAACCGTCAATCCTGAATCTGCTTACGGCAAAACAAAACTCGCCGCCGAAGCCATCGTCCTGCAAGCTGTCCACAATCAACAACTCGACGCCTGTATCGTGCGAAGCTTTCAACACACCGGTCCCCGTCAACAAGCGAGACTGATGGTCCCCGAGTGGGCCTGTCAGTTTGCCCGGGAAACAGAGACCGTTCGTGTTCAAACACTCGACAGTTGTTTAGACCTCAGTGATGTACGGGATGTCGTACGAGCCTACCGTGCGATCATGCAACAGCAGACCAGCGAAACTATCTTCAACGTGGGAAGTGGAATCGCAATTCGCAGTGGTAACGTCTGTGAACTGTTTCAACAACTTGCTACATCACGTCGCCAAATCGAAGAAATCTCCCCTGGCCAACGACAACATCCAATTGCTGATATCAGCCGAGTGCAGAAAGCAACCGATTGGAAACCGGTTATCCAACTGGCTCAAACACTTAAAGACACCCTCGACTACTGGAAAAAGCAGACTGCCTGATGCCTCTTGCCGCTGACAGACCCTACTTTCACTCATCCTCAAAGTCAGCCTAGCCGATAAACTCTCCAGCAGATCTAAAAGTCTCCCGGTACGTCATCACCACCAGAATTTGCCGAAAACGACTGAAATTTGAGTACCATGCGATCTCAGACGTTCGTCCTTCAGGCCAGCCTACTGATATTGCTATCAAGCTATTTGCTAGCACTTCCCCTCGTGCAGGGACAAGAAGTCGATCCGCCAGCAGGCACATTACCGGAACAGGAAGTGGTCCCTGCGGTTCCCGATGATCAATTACCGGAAATCGGAGTCACTCCAGATCCTAATGAGCCCCTTTCACCCTGGCTGCGAAGAGGTTTAGAGCAAACGGAGCCTGGCTTATTTGATGGTGGTTCACGATCACGCCGTCCCATCTGGGATGACCCTTCGCATCGAACCCGTATTGATCTACAGCAGTTGCAAGAGCGCGCACCGACCGACATGTTTCAAGCTCTGGAACGGGAGGTCGGGGTTTTAATGCAGCGGACTCAACGGGGAGCGGCTGCCCCTTTTATACGTGGGTTAACCGGCCAGCAGGTCTTGATCCTGGTTGACGGCATTCGACTCAACAACGCGACCTTCCGTCTCGGTCCAAATCAATATTTCAATACCATTGATCCGGGAATGGTCGATCATATCGAAGTCCTGCGTGGACCGCAGACCGTGCTTTACGGTGCCGATGCCATCGGTGGCGTCATCAACGTCGTGACGCGTGACGCAGCTCGGCAATTCTCCGGCTCCTACCAGGCAGGCCAGTGGACACATCGGTACAGTTCCGCGGACAACGGTTATGCAACCCGTTGGAACATCGAGGGTTCGACGACCAATACCTCGATGTTCGCCGGTGGCGGGTACGGAAACATCAACAACCTGGATCGTGGTGGCAATCTTGGTCGTCAACCCTGGACGGACTATGCCCACTATTCTGGGGACATCAAGTTTAATTACCTGGTTGATGAACTGCACATGCTTACGGTTGCTTTGCAGCACTACGAGCAGGAAGATGTTGCTCGCAGTGATCGTCATCCCAATCGTTTAACTGTTTTCGACCCGCAACAGCGCTCCATGATCTACCTGCGCTACCAGGGAGCCAATCTTCCCTACGTGTTTGACCGCTATGCTTTTACGGTCTCCTATCAGCGCCAACGTCAAGGAAGCAGCGACCACAGGCTAAGCACAACAAACCTGGACGTGGGTGAAGTCGACAATCATAGCTTCGGTTTAAGCTGGCTGATGTCGACTGATCTTTGGGAGTGTGGCCAATTAACCTATGGATTCGACCATTATCACGACGAGGTCAACGCATTCAAGAATCGGTTTGACTCAACTACCGGGAGTTTCGTTGGAACTCGCACGCCCACTTACCCCGATGATGGTCTCTATGAACAGACAGGCGCTTTTCTGCAATGGGATGTTGATCTCTCCAGCCGGCTCTCCGCAGTCGCTGGCGTTCGCTACAGCCACATAGCCGCAGCCGCCACACCAATTGTGGACGTCGACCACGACAATAACCCTATCACCCCAGACGTCCCCACTGCAGTAAACATCAATCCTACCTTTGATAACTGGTCAGCCAGTATCGGACTCAACTACCAGGTCGACGAGCAATGGCTCCTGGTCGGTTCGATTTCCGAGGGTTTCCGAGCACCCAATCTCGATGACCTGGCGGCTACCAACGACAACGTGCAACAAAGTTCGGCCGACACTCCCAGTATCGACCTGCAGCCAGAACAAAGCCTCAGTTACGATGTGGGAATCAAACTACAGCGGCCCTGTTTGCGAGCTGAATTCTATTATTTCTGGATGGACATCGATAATATGATTCTGCGCACACCATCCGGCAGCAGTGGTTCGACGACTCTCTTTTCACGTACCAACCGAGATTCCCACATTAATGGCCTGGAATGGTCAGCTCAATATGACCTGGTTAACAACTGGACCTGCTACGGACAGATGTCCTATTACTTGGGAACTGACTTGGTGCGAAATGAGCCACTGAGTCGAATCCCACCGACACAAGGTGTCCTGGGGCTGCGCTGGCGAGACCCCTGCAGCAGCCAGTACTTTGATTTCTTTGCCTGGCTGGTTCGTCGACAGGACCGTTTGAATTTCCAGGACATCTCCGATTCGCGAATCCCGGCTGGTGGAACACCTGGCTACGCAACCTTCAATCTGCGCTGGTCCAGCATGTTCTCAGAGACCGAACGAATAACGCTGGAGCTAGAAAACTTGCTGGATCGAGCTTACCGGGTTCACGGCAGTGGTGTCGACGGTGCCGGGATTTCGGCTAACATCGGCTACGAACGGCTTTTCTAGGCCTCTAAGGCCACTCTCCCGGCGAACCACTTGCTCTTTGGGGCACTTTCAACCGATAATGGGCTTTAGTCTCGCCAGGACAACCTGGCTCGTTTATTGTCCGTCTCCGGAGTGGCCATTCCGTGTCAGCTTTGCCCGTCATTGACTTGCGTCCTTGCCAGGAAAAAAAAACCGGCAAGAAGCTGCGCTGGGCACTCACGGCATCGATACTGGTTCACAGTTGCGGTCTTTGCGCGCTGGCTGCCCGGTACTCAAAACTGGTCGTGCTACCGACTCACGTTTCAGTAAGCCAGGCGACTGAGACAATCCTACTCAATGCGGTCGCGGAAGAGACGACTCCCATCGAAACCGATGCACTGCTGGCAAAAAGCGCAGTCACGATTCTTCCTCACCAGGCGATTATGGGTTCACACGTATTTCATCACACACCCTCTACCGACGTTGCTCTATCGGAACTGCTAACGGAAATAACACTCGCCGAGAATCTCGAACCACCAACCGAGACCTACGATAGCCAGCAGCAGACAGTTCCGCTGCTGGCCGAAACTGTTGACTTTATTGAAGAAGATCTGTCGTCAGAACAGGCTGTTTTAAAAACCATCAAGCCTGCATCGCAAGCCAGTGATGCTACGGCAAAGCTGACGCCACCAGATTTAAACGGTAATGCTCTGCCACGTTATCCAGAACAGGCCAGGCGACTCGGCTGGCAAGGACTGGTATTGTTACGGATTTGGATCGACCAACAGGGCTCAATTACCCGTGTGCAAGTGGAAGAGAGCAGCGGTTATTCATTACTAGATGCCGCAGCAGTTACCAGTGTCCGTACGTGGCGTGTACAACCAGCCCAGCGCGGTGGCCAGCCTGTCGCCGGCTCCTGGTTACTGCCGATTCGATTCCGCCAGCCATAACAACTGTTACCAGGCAACAGTTGATTACACACTGGCAGAGGTTCTGATCATGTGCGGCCGATTTGCTCTACGCTGTTCCTCGCATCAGCTTGTCGATCAATTCTTGCTGGCAAGCAATCCTGACCTGTCGCTAAAGCCACGTTTCAACATTGCACCAACGCAACCTATCATGGCACTGCGACGGCAGGCTGGCAGCCCAAATCGGGAGTTGGCTTCCTTTCACTGGGGACTCATTCCTTCCTGGGCTAAAGATCCGGCAATCGGCAATCGCATGATCAACGCCCGCAGTGAAACCGTCGCCGAAAAGCCCTCTTTTCGTGAAGCCTTCAAAAGTCGACGATGCCTGGTTCTCACCGATGGCTATTACGAATGGCAGAAACGAGGCAGTCGCAAACAACCCTATTTCTTCCACTGTCACGATACTCAGCCAATAGCCTTCGCCGGGTTGTGGGACCGCTGGCAAGCCCCACAATCCGGAGACAGTAAAGAGACCGCAACAATCCTGACAACCGCGGCAAATGAGCAAATAGAACCTTTCCATCACCGCATGCCAGTAATCATGGAACCTGGGAATTACGATCGCTGGCTGGATCCTGAACTAACCGACCAATCCGTGCTAGAACCCTTACTGGCTACTCAACCACCTGAGACCCTGGTTATCGATCCAGTCAGCACGCTGGTAAACAGTCCGCGTAACGATGATTCACGCTGTCTCGAGCCACCACGGGAACTGTTCTAAAGACGCCAGTCATTAGCGGGGAATCGCCCGCAGCGTGTAATAAGCTTCTGCTGGATGAAATGGTTGTTGAGCAGATCCGACCAGATCCTTGAGTCGGAATTCATACACAAACCCTTGCCGCAAGTCGTCGAGATGCAGGTCGACGCTCGTCCGATCAGCAGCCACCACGACCCGGGAAGGTTTTTCAATCCGACGGTCTTTATCAGAGCCGCCGTAAGCAGGGGTAGAAACACGCGTATAGGAAATCAGCGAATAGTTCTCCAGGCTGGCTGCCCGCTGACGATCGACCGGACGGGTAAACACAATCTTGAACCCGCCTGGCTGAGCACGAACTTCTGCAATGCCGGCAACGAGTTCACTAGGATTAAAACGCATTTTAACCAGCGAACCGATGTTGTTGCCTCCACCCCAACCGCTGTCTCGAATACATCCGACATAAAGTTCCCCGCGTGGTGAGACCGCGCACGATAAGGGTCCCACAAATGTCTCCCGCTCGCCAGGAACATCAAAACTAAACGGATAAGCGGCCCCCTGGATCGTGTCGCCTACCTGCTGCAAGCTCATCCTGACCAGCCGACGGGTATCATATTCACAACCGACCAGGTGCCCTTCAAAGGGACCGAACCGACTCCCATTTTTTCCCGCTAACAACTTGGCTGGCGTCTCCAGGAAGCAGATGCCATTCACGCTCCGTGTCCACGGATGCGGAATATCAATTGCCGGAGGTGTTAACGGTGGAGCAAAACCGTCACGGCGTTCCACCTTGTTCAAAAACCCGTAACGAGCACCGGCAACCACATGATTCAACTCGTTAAACGGATTATAGTTGCCCTGGTTGTCCGTCACGAACAACTCTCCCTGGCGATTTCTCGCAATCCCGGTTGGAAAACGGTGTCCCCCCGTCAACTTTTCCACTCGAAACGCCCGTGGATCGCTTTTCGTAGGAGCCTGCGGAACCAGCTTCACAACCTTACCGCGCAAGTGAGCAGCCACCAGCGAACGATCGTCCTGCTGGCAGGCTATGGCAATATAGTAGTTTCCTTGCTTGTCACGCGGTAAACCAATTGCCCAATCATGGTAGTCCGTAGTATGGCCCCAGCCAGAGGCCAGTGTTACCACACGATCCGCTTGCCCGTCACGATTGTCATCAAACAATCGCAACAGCGCATACTTATTGATCACGTCAACATGGTCTTTATGAGCAGAAATCCCAAACGGAGCAGCCAACTCGTCACTAAACAGACTGACCTGATCCTCCAGTCCATCGTTATTTGTATCGACTGCCTGCCAGACGCGACCTTTGAGCGACGTTAAGAACAAGCGGCCTGTTGGATCCCAACTCATAGCCGTCGGCATCAAATCGGCTGCTAGTGGTAAACGGACCCCATCAAAACCTGGCACGATACTAAGGGCAACCGGTTTCGGTGGTTTTACCGCCGGTAACTGTTGCGGAAACCGGTCGACTGGCACATTGCTGGTGTACGTTAACTCCAGTCGCACTGGCTGATCCGCAGCGGACGACCCGGCTACCTGGAGCCAACCATCCGCGGCCAGTTTACCAGCAGCTGCCGGCAAACGAATTTGGACACCACGTTCTTGTAAAAACTCGATCTGGCGACTAGCAACATCGATTTTCTTCCCCGGTAACTGTTCCGGCTCTGCGACTCGTACCAACAAGGTAGCTCCCACAGGAACCCCGGAAACTTCCAGTTGACGTTGCCAGCCGGACTGCTGATCACTTGCTGGCAAGGACGTTAATCTCTCCTGTACAGTGACTACCAGTTTCTCACTGCTACCGATATCAAAATGAAGCCTGTGGCGAAACTGGATCCCACCCTCGATGTGTTGCCATTGGTCAAGCTCTGTCGCAAATTGCCCTTGGGCAACCGGCGTCAGGCGACGCCCGGCCAACTGTAACTGCAACTGGCTTTGACCGTCCTTGACTGTCATCCAGGATTTTTCCGGAACATCCCAAAACCAGGTTTTTCCCTGCGTACGCTGATGGGCTACGTCACCCTGCCACCAACCAACCAGTCGATTTGTTCCCAAGTCAAATAAGACATTGTGTCGATTGGGCAAGCCGACTAACAAGGGTTTCACATAAACATCCGAACCCACATGGAGTACATCGGTCAGTACAGCCGACAATTCCTGTCTCTCCTCAACACCCGAACGCCGCACGATGCGAACAGCACCCGAGGGTGGCGGTTTGAATCCAGGCTGATTTAACACTTCCCACACTGCGTCTAATTGATGATCCAAGTGGTCATCTAAGACACCTTTGACTGCCAGCTTGATCGAGGGCATCTCCATGCGAGGAACCATTCGGACAGGATTACGCACGAAACGGTCAAACCACTCCCTGCGAACGCGCGTTGACAAGCCACTCAAGTCAGGCCCGCGAGCATTTAACTGCGCTTTTACGGGTTTCACTCCACCAATCTCATGACAACTCGTGCAACCAAAGCCTGCCGTTGTAACCAGGCGTCGCCCGGCTGTCTGGACAACCCGTTCAGCTACTGTCGGCAACGTCGGCGCTATGGCAGGCCCACCGGCCGCAATACGATCCGTTGCAACCAGGTGCTCTACCAAGTCCTGAACTTGGTTCTCCGTCAGAGGAAAACGTGGCATCCGAACGCGCAACCAGGGTCGGTGCATCGGTCCCTCACGCTGAATCACTTTCTTGATCGCCTGATCATGCAACTTGTCACCCACGCTATTTAACGAGGGAGGAGTCATGGCAGGTAGCAGGGAAGCCAGGGACGTATGAGCAGCAGCAACCGCTGGCAGCTGAGGAGCAATTCCTGCCTCTTCGTAGCGAGCGTGGCAGGCCAGGCAATTCTGCTCTCGCAGCATTTGCACAGCATCAAGCGACGCCGGTTGTTTACCAGGCTTGGGCTTTGCCACAGCACCCACGAACTCTTGGACGGCGGCTTGAGCTGTCGCCGACAAGCGATAGCGTGGCTGAGTTGCAGCCACTTGCCCTCTCCCACTGCAAGCAGTCTGCCATTTCGATTTCGAACCAAGCAAGGGTGCAGTCACTGCTGCCGGCACAATTTTCTCATTTGTTTCATGGCAAGAAGTGCAGCGGAATTTCTGGACCAGCGATTTCCCCTGTTCAACTTGTCGGTCTGTAAACTTCTCAGCTGAACCAGGTTGATCTGCATCGGTCGCATGTAACGTCTTCAAGTATTCCGCCAAGTCTAAGCGTTCTAAAGGAGTTAACTGGAACGTTGGCATTCGATGATGTGGATTGATACGCTGGGGAGCTTCTAACCAGGCAGCAAAAAAATCAGGCGGTCGTTTATCAGCAATCCCAGCCAACGAACCGCCACCAAACAGATTTGCCGTACCAAGTTTCCCGACCTGGTGACAGGCCAGGCAACCAGTAGTCATCAACAACTGTTCGCCAGCCTTGACCTCTGGCTTGGTCCGGGGCTTGGCCCCTTTCTTCTTACTATTATTCTTCTTCGGTTTGCCTGGCTGTTTCGACTCGAGTGACACTGGCTTAGACTCTTTCAAGAGGTAAGCCGCGATCGCTTCCGCCTGTGATCGGTTCAAATCAAAGTCTGGCATCCGGCGCTGATCGGGATCAGTCTGATGACTACCAGCCAATCGGCTAATCAACCAACCTGGCTCTATGGTCCCCTGCAAATACTGCAATGACGGCGCCTTTGCAGTCGGTGATTGGCCGGGAATTTCATGGCACTTAGTACACCGCAGGGCACGAACCAACTGATGGCCACGATCGAAACGATTCTGGGGAGTTTGTTGAGGGTCGTGATACCATTGCTTGGGATCAATCGGTTCCCATTGGAAGCCTGGTCCTGTCCAGTACAAAACCAGTTGTCCGGTGGCGCTCTTGGATCGATAAGTGACATTGATTGGATGCCAGTCAAATGGGAGCTCGACAGGCTTGGAAACGAGCCAGCCCGCTTTACTGGTTTGCCCATCCAACAGCACCTGGTCATTCAATTTCAGTTGGAGCTGCCCTTTCACGTAAGCAGCCAGTCGATACGGCCCTTGGACCTGGGACATCAAGTATCCCTGCCAGGTAACTGAGAAAGGCCCCGCGCCAAGCCGGGGATCTGGAGCCGACTGTTGCCATGAAAAGGCCAGCCGAGTATCCACACGGTGGCACTCGTTACCACCGGCTGCCTGGTAATAGCCCAGCAAGCCACCACGATATTCGTCATCTAGATCGGCGGGCAGTTTTGTTTGCGCCGAACCTTCCGCGGCCAGCAAAAAGAGGCCTGCCAGAAGAGCCACTGGTAACCGCCGTAGAATTTGATTCATCGATTTCGATTCGCCCCCGGTATCGTGTGTCAGTCGTCTTATCCCAGCGACCGGTCGACTGATGCTAGTCTACAAAGCGGTGCAAAAAGCACAATCAGGGATCTACCTTGACCAGGTAAAGGTCGGTACGACCAGCTCGGTCTGAAATCACCGCGATGCGTTTTCCATCCGGATGCCAGGCAGGATAGTCATCTCGATCTGGATGCTTGGTAACACGCTTCAAATCCGAACCGTCCAGATTCATAACGTACAACTCACGGTTTCCGTCACGCTGACTGATAAAAGCAATTCGCTTACCGTCGTGAGAAATAACGGGACGAATATCTTGCGTGGGAGAGTTCGTAAGACGCTTCACATCTTTTCCATCAGATTTCATCGAGTAAATCTCATAATTCCCATCACGTGTCGAACCAAAAACAATCGTCTTACCGTCCGGCGTGTAAGCAGGCCAGTTGTCGACACCCTGACCATCTGTTAATGCCTTGCGGTCCTGAGCTTCCATGTTAACGGACCAGATCTGTTGGCTCCCTTTTTCGGGGAAGCAATACAAAACACGTTCTCCCTGTGGTGAGATCGTAGGACTGCGCATACCGGAAAAACCACCGGCTGGCTTAACCTCCGATGTTTTCACTCCCTGAATATCGCGGATGACGAGCGCCAGGCTCAAGTTTCCACGGCTCTGGATAAAGGCGTAATATTGTCCATTTGCAGAAAACGCCGGAGCAAACTCTGACTTGGGGGCACTCTTGTGAAACGGTTCGCTGGTTCCATCACGCATATTGCGACGAATCAATCGCATCTTGTCACTCGACTCATCTACCACGTAGACCAGCGTGTCACCATTGTCGATAAAAACCGGATCGCGTTTGATACGACCATCATCGGTCAGTCGAATTTCTTCGGCACTGGTTGCAGAAGATTGTAGAAGAACAGCCAGTAGCAGGAGCGGACAAAGGCACCCAGGCATCCAATAACGAAGATTTGAGCAACAAATACTCATCGGCAGGTTACACCAATTCCTCAATGACTTTACCACCATCGAGTACTTGCATTTCAGCTCGCTGCTGGGCGGTAACACCACATAACTCAGCAACAGTCGTACCTGCCATCAGCGGTGTGATGGGTTCGGTCACGGGATCTTCTCCCCGCGCATCACTCTCCCCGATCACGCGTCCCGGTTCAATCCCGGCACCGGCCCACATCGAAAAATAGCAACGTGGCCAGTGATCTCGCGCCGCCCGTTTATTGATCTTCGGGGTGCGACCAAATTCTCCCATCGCCAGGACTAGCGTTGTCTCTAATAGCCCGCGTTGTTTCAAGTCATCCAACAAGGCTGAAAATGCCCGATCGAAGATGGGACCATGACGATCCTGTAACAACTCGAAGTTGTAGATATGCGTATCCCAGCCAAAATCGCAACCGGGCGACATAGCCTCCACGTACTCACTCCAGTTCACCTGGATGTAGGGCACCTCCGCTTCCACCAGTCTCCTGGCCAACAGGCAACTCTGACCGAACTTCGTATATCCGTATTGTTCCCGGGTTACTTCCGATTCTTGTGTCAGGTCAAACGATTTCACTGCCTCAGGCTTCGTTAACAAATTGTAAGCCGTCTGGTAAACGCGGCTCCAGTTGGCTACATCCGCACCGTCGGCCAATCGCCTGGTCTCATCAATCTGTGCTAACAAGTCTTGTCGGTTAACGATGCGGTCAGGGGTCAAACCATCGAGCAATCGCAATCCAGGCAATTCCACTTCACCCAATGGTGTGCAATTAACCAGGAACGGATCATGTGCCGGACCCAGCGTACCGCCACCATAGCCTTTAATCCTGCGCGGAAGATCTCGCGGAATTCCGCGACCTACGTAGAAGAACGGGGGTAAATCAGCTGGCTGTTTCTGGGCCTTGGAAATGATCGCTCCAAAGTTCGGCTGGACCGGTCCCGGTGACTCTTCGTAACCAGTCAGTCCCACCGTACCGGCACCAGGATGGCCACCGTTGGAGGAAACCATCGAACGGACCAGCGTAAACTGATCAGTCCGCTTGGCTAGTTGTGGCAACAGTTCTGTAAACTGAATCCCAGGCGTCCGCGTTTGAATTGGGCAAAATGGTCCCCGGTATTCCTGCGAAGCCTTCGGCTTCGGATCAACCAGGTCCAGATGGCTCGGTGCTCCCCAGAGCCAAACAAGAATCACAGACTTGGCTCGCCTCTCATCTGCTGCTTCTGCGACACGCGGCAAACCCGTGGCTGAAAACGCCAGGGGTAACCCCGCGCTCAGCTTCAAAAACGAACGGCGGTTAACACCAGCACAGGTCTGCGATCGAAAATTTCCTACGTGCAGCATTACTGATCGATTCTCTCTAAAAGCTAACCAAACTATCTATCCAAAGTACTCCGCCAAGACTCTATCTTACCATAATATTTCCGCGACCGTCTGTAGAGATTCAGTCGCGGGAAATGCCCGCTTTCTTGAATACTGCTGCCATATTTCGATAACAGGTCCTGGCGGCCACAGTCGCATCGTACTGCGGTTGTCGCCAGACCGCACTGCTAACCTCGCAACAAATATCACCTCGATATCCACCGGCCATCAGCGTCTTCAATAAGGTCACGTAATCGATGGTTCCTGCTTCACCCGGTAGTACAAAGGTCACCTTCGCGTCCTTTTGCATGGCGTCTTTGACTGCCACGTGGGCCAAGTGCGGTAATGCCGTTCGAATCGTTTCTTTCAAGTCCAAGTCTCGAAATGCATAGTGGCTATAGTCGTAGCACATCTTGATCGACGAGTTCTTACCCAGTTGCTCGATTAACCAGGCCGCCTCGCGTGGCTCTGACATGGCGCCACCTCGGTGTGGCTTGATTGCAATGATGGTCTTTGTCGAGCGAGCCACTTCACTCCACTTTGCCAGCCGATCCAAAAACAACTGCTTCGATTGGTCCCAGTTCTTTCCGCCCAAAACCGTCTGGATCACGGGTGGCTGCTGGGGAGAAAGATCATGCGCCAATTCAGCAGCTTGTCGAAGGCGCCGAACGTTCTTTTCCTGGGCAGCCTTTTCAGCAGTAGGTCGCAGATTTTCCATCAAGGACGCCAGTTCCAAACCGGACTGATCAATCTGTCGCCGGATGGTCGCGCGTCTGGCCTTGGGCATTTTCTGGGGTTCGGCATCCCAGCCCTCGGTCGCCGTTAACTCCACGGTATCGTAGCCGATCTCAGCCAGCAACTTGATGGCGGCCTCGGTTTTCATTCCGCGCGTCCCATAGGTACCAAAGCCCAGCGTCAAACCTTTTTGCTGGCGTTTACCGCACACCCGTGCGAATGGCAACAATGTTGCCAGGCTACCTCCGGCGGCAGCGCGTAACATCATTCGGCGTGTCCAAGGATTCATAGGTGTACCTCGTTGACTTTTTTGAACAGATAAAATAACCGCTTCCCTTTAGCACTAATTGCTCCACCACTAGTGGGACGCTAAAGTAGTCTCACTAGGCACATTCTATCACCTGCCAAGGCAGATACTACAAGCTATCCGCGACAACATA
>CAZXJC010000138.1:0-4033 GCA_964640885.1 uncultured Pirellulaceae bacterium
TTATCCTGAGGCCGGACACGACTCATGGACCGAAACTTACAACAATCCCAAGCTCTACGAGTGGTTACTCGAGCAGAAGCGATCCAAGTAGACTCCCTGCAACGTTTCTTCAAGTAACGACCAAATTCAATCGTGACAGCCGTCAACTAGAGAGAACCATTCCATGAAGTCTCGGGGTACGAAAATCCTGGCAGCAGTCCTCCTGGTACTGGTAGCAACCGAGCAAGCTGGCAGTGCCGTGGAACTCAAGCATGGTTACGCCGATTCCGCGGGCGTCAAGATTCACTTCGTGGAAGCAGGCCAAGGTCCACTGGTCATCTTGATCCATGGGTTTCCTGACTTTTGGTATACCTGGCGAGATCAAATCCCGGCCCTCGCAGAACATTTTCATGTCGTGGCCATCGATCAGCGGGGATTTAACAAGAGTGATCAGCCCAAGGGGGGCGAGAACTACCAGGCAGATAAACTCGTCGCCGATGTAAAAGCGGTTGTCGATCACTTCAAGCAGTCCCAGGCAACCATTGTCGGCCATGACTGGGGAGGTTTCGTCGCCTGGGCATTTGCTATGGCTCATCCCGAAACCACTGCACGGCTGATCGTTCTGAACCTGCCCCATCCGCGCGGCCTGACTCGCGAACTGGCGAATAATCCCGAGCAGCACAAGAACAGCCAGTATGCTCGCAATTTTCAGCAGGCAGGTGCGGCGGCTCAGCTTACGGCTGAGCGACTGGCCCGCTGGGTTCGTGAACCGGAAGCCCGCAAGAAATACGTAGAAGCCTTCAAACGCAGCTCCTTTGAGGGCATGCTTAATTTCTATAAAGCCAATTATCCACGACAGCCCTACAAAATTGCGGAACCACTGAAACGCAAGATCAAGTGTCCGGTGCTGGTTCTACATGGCCTAAAGGATCGTTACCTGTTGTCCGGAGCACTCAACGACAACTGGAAATGGATCGAAAAGGAGTTTACGCTGATCACTATTCCAGAGGCAAATCATTTCGTCCACCGTGATGTTCCCCAACGGGTCAGCCAACACATGGTACGGTGGCTCAAGAGCCACTAGCCGCACGCCTCGCTCACTTTATTAAGTTACAACGACAATCATGGATTTCCTTGAACTACGCAAGAATCTTTGTGGCTGCTATGTCACGGTCCCGTCCATGTTTCATGACGAGGGACTCGAATTAAACCTGGCTGCTATGGCCGAGCATGTCCAGTTTTTGATCGGCGGCGGCGTCACGACGGGGACTGGCGTTTTACTGGCTGGTGGGGGTGCCGGCGATTTTTCAACAATGACCGTCGAGGAACGGATCCAGGTAGGCAAAACCGTGGTGGAGGCAGCGGCGGGAAGGATCCCAGTCGTCATGGGAGCTCAGACAACCAGCACGCGTGAATTGATTGAACTGGCCAAGGCGGCCGCTGATATCGGGGCCGATTATATCCAGGTATCAGCCCCCTTCTATTTCGAACACACCGAAGGAGACTTCCACGAGCACTTGGATGCTGTCGTGGAAGCGGTCGATATTGGCCTCATCGTCTACAACACGTTCTGGACAAGCATGGGCATTTCCTTCCAGGGCGTGGAGCGACTCGTTGAGATCCCCAACGTCTCAGGTCTAAAATGGGCCGTGAACGACACTGGCTTCCTTGAATTTGACGAGGTCGTCTCTGCGTTTTCCAACCAAATCAGCATCATCGACAACCAGAACCGCTTTGTCTCCAGTCACATCCTGGGAGCCCGTTCGATTGAACTGCACATCTGTAATCACTGGCCCCAGTTCGGTGTCCGACTTTACCGGCTGTTGCAAGAAAAACGCTACGAAGAAGTTCAACTCGAAATGGTCCGTGTGATCCTGCCCTTTATGTCGCTTTGGAAAGAGATGGAAAAATTTACCAGCGGCGACGGATACCTGGACAAGCTTTGCATGGAACTGGTCGGCTTGCCGTCAAGCCGTTGCCGTCCCCCCACCCGTGACGTCCGGGAGCGTTTTCGCGAAGCAGCTCGGCAAATGCTCATCGACTGTGGCACACCGGGTGTCCTCAAGGGATGACACCTTTTTAAAATCCTACCTTCTAACAAGAAACAGGCTCCTACATGATTGTCCCACACCAGGAATTGAAACAATACACCCAGAAGATTTTTGCCGCAGCCGGCTGCTCCGAGGAAGAGGCAACGCGTGTTGCCGAGCATCTCGTCGAAGCGAACCTGGTAGGTCACGACTCTCACGGCGTGATTCGAATTGCCCGCTACATCGAGTGGTTGCAGGAAGGCAAGGTCCTTGCCAACCAGGAAGTCAAGGTGATCCTGGAAAATGACATGCTGGCTGTGTTGGATGGGCAGTTCGGGTTGGGACAGAGCATTGGCGAACAAGCCGTCCGCATTGGGCTGGAGAAGTGTTCTGCGCAAGGGATTTCCATCGTTGGTCTGCGAGACGCCGGACACCTGGGACGCATTGGTGACTGGCCCCTGATGGCAGCGAAAGAAAACAAGATCTCGATTCACTTCGTGAACACCAGTGGTGCCGGCATCCTGGTCGCTCCCTTCGGTGGCGTGGATCGTCGCCTGTCCGCCAATCCTTTTGCCGTGGGCGTTCCTCGCAAGAACGAGGAACCGATCATCCTGGACATCTCGGCCTGCATGATGGCAGAAGGAAAAATTCGCGTGGCACTTCACCAGGGTAAGTTACTGCCAGACGGATGCATTATCGACGCCCAGGGGCAACCTGCTAACGCCCCCAAGGCCTTCTACGACGATCCTCCAGGATCGATTCTGTCGATCGCCGGCCACAAGGGTTACGGCCTGGCTCTGGTCACGGAAATGCTCGCTGGTGCGCTCACCGGTGGCGGATGCTCCAACACCAAGAACAAGGATCGCCTCGCCAATGGCATGCTCTCGATTTACCTCGATCCGGAAAAGTTCGCCGAAGATCAGCCGTATCATGACGAGATCAATCGTTACGTCGATTATGTAAAAAGCTCCCAGACCATCACTCCCGATGGTACCATTTATATGCCAGGGGAAATCGAGGCAGCAACTCGAGCCGATCGTGCAGCCAACGGCATCGACGTGGCAGACACCACTTGGCAACAGATATACGAAACGGCCGAGTCCTTGAGCGTCTCTGACGGCATGCCCCAGCCAGCCGACCAGTAAACGGAAACATTCCCATGAATCGATGGCTAATACCATTGTTGATCTGTTGCTCACCGGGACTGGCTGTTTCGGCTGCCGAGCGACCAAATATCATTTTCAACCTCTCGGATGATCTGAGTTGGGGAGACCTGGGCTGTTACGGCCAGCAACAGATCAAGACTCCTCACATCGATCGCCTGGCGAACGGGGGAATGCGCTTTACCAACGCCTACGCAGGAAATTCCGTCTGTGCGCCTTCTCGCAGTTGCCTGATGCAAGGTCTTCACCCTGGTCATGCCCGCGTGCGAGGCAATGCTCACCAAGGCTATCGCCATGCACTGCAACCCGAAGACATGACCGTCGCTGCCCTACTGCGAGAAGCCGGGTACAAGACCGGTTTGTTCGGTAAGTGGGGATTAGGATTAAGCAGCCAGCATGGGACCCCCAACCGCATGGGCTTTGATGAGGTCTTTGGTTACCTGAACCTACGCAAGGCTCACAGCTACAATCCACCCTTTCTCTTGAGTAATCAGAAGCGGGTTCTTTTGCCAGCCAACAACGGTCATGACCATAAAAAGCAGAGCCGTTACGATGCCCGGGGCAAAGTGCAACCGTCCGGCGTCAAGAATCCTGCCGAGGCCCAGTATTCATTTGATCTGATCCACCAGAAGTCGCTGGATTTTATACGACGCAACCACGACCAGCCGTTCTTTCTCTACCTGGCTCACACAATCCCACATGGACCGGTCATCGTTCCGGAACTGGGCCCCTACCGGGACCAGCCCTGGGCCATTGGCCATAAGGAATGGGCCGGCATGGTAACACGACTGGATCAAGGAGTGGGTGATATCCTGGACCTGCTCAGTGAATTAAAGCTAGACAAGAACACCCTGATTTTCT
>CAZXJC010000139.1:0-2828 GCA_964640885.1 uncultured Pirellulaceae bacterium
GACAGCGGTGGGTGCCACAAACGGCGAGATCTCTTGACGGGTCTGGTTGTTGGTCAGTGTGATACCCACCAGTATGGGTGCAAGGATGCGTACATCGACTGAAATATCTACGGTCTTTGGTAAGTCCGCTGCAACGAGTTGAATGAAAGCTGCCGGAAACTGGACTCCTGGCAACTCGAGGGTTCTTTGGTCCCCGGTTAGCCAGCCATCCTCAATAAACCAATGTCCGGCAGACCAGTTCCATGACTCGCCCGGTTCTTTGCGCTGAAAATCATCTTCATAGAAGGTGACCCATGTCTCTTCTTGTTCCAGCGAAGTGCCAGTCGGGTGCTTGGTGCCTCGGAGCTTCAGAGCTCCATCCTTGCCGACGCTGGCGATCGAATATCCATCGCCACTCCAAGCCACTCCGTAGATCTTGTCGGCATGGTCTCGAAACGTGAGTAACTCACGCAAGGTGGCAGTGTCCCACAGTTTGGCGGTGAGGTCTTCGCTGCAGGACAACAATCGTTTTCCATCGGGGTTGAAAACGAGATCGACGGCATACAAGTTGTGTCCTGTTAGTTCGCCAATGGGTTGAATAGTGCTGGCGTCCCACAGCGTTATGAGGCCATCCAAATGAGCAGCGGCCAGTACACCCTGACTGCTCATGGCGATTCGAAAGACTCCTGGCGAAACTCCCATTGCACTGCTCAGTTTTCTCTTTTCTTTGCCAGTGGACACGTCCCAGACACGGATCAGGTCGCCCGGTAAACTTCCGGTAAAGAGTAGAGTTGAATCCGGAGAGAAGGCGAGCGAGGCTAGTCGTTCATTGGCAATTGGTATCTGGTGCAACTTCCTTCCGCTTGGAAATGACCACGTTTGGATGGTGCTTAGGTTCAGGCTCCCGTAGACAACTGCTAGCGTCTTTCCATCGGCACTAAAAGCTGCTTGGGAGAGCATGCAGGGCGCTCCTTCTAATTCAAGCACCTTCTTCTTAGTGTCGAGATTCCAGACAGTAGTCGATCCTTGATGCTCCTGGTCACCAGCGCCGCCGGTCGTTACCGCCAGGAATTGACTATCTGGGCTGAAGGCCAATGTGTGTAGCAACCCACCAGGAGTTGGGAACGACGCAAATTCAGAACGGTCAGCGATGGACCAGACCTTGATTTGTTCGTCACCTAATTGGAAGCCTATACCGGATGTTGCGACCAGTTTTCCATCAGGGCTGCTGGAAACCCCGTAGACGGGTGCTTCATGTCCAAAAAGAGTTACCAGGTCTAAGCCGCCACCGTGTCTCGGACGTATCTGGGAATTGTCACGTGTTGGGTCTTTAAGTGATTCGGCCAGTATTAGACGGCCTCCGATTTTCCATAGTTTTACGGTTCCGTCGTGACTGGCAGTGGCTAACATTGTCCCGTCGTCGTTGAACGCCGTATTAGCAATCGCGAGTGCATGGCCTCGGATCACGAGAATTTCATCTGCTGTCTTGGTGTCGTAAATGCGACAGGGTCGGTCACCTGCCCCGACTACAATCATGGCGCCGTCAGAACTAATTGACACGGTCGATACGGAATGCTGATGGAAATGGATCGTGTTGAGCTGCTTGCCTGAATCGACGCTCCAAATCAGCAGGCTACGGTCAGCGCCTGACGTTGCTAGTGTGTTGCCGTCAGCAGATAATTTATAATTGACATTCGTGGTATGAAGCTTGTCGGCCCTGAATTTCACCTCGCCCGTGTTTACGCTCCAGACCACGACAGCCTTCTCTTCTCTGCCAGCAACAAGTGTTCCATCGGCCGAGAACTGGTAGCGATCGAAGTCCGGGCCACCTGATTTTAGTTTCTTGGGGCATCGCTGGGTTTCTTTACCGGTTTTAGCATCGTAGATAATCACTGAACCATCGTCGTACGCAGTTGCGACCTTGCGATCGTCGTCAATAAAGCTGGCCCCTTTGATGCTTTCCCCCGTCTCTCCCAACTTGATGAGCTCTTGCCCGGTTTTAACCGAAATCAGTTTGCAAAGCGTGCCGTGATTAACGAGCAGAGTTTCTCCCGCCAGATCCAGGTCAATGACAGGTGGGAATGAACCGATTCCTGTCGAAAGCAACTCTGTTCCAGATGTAACGTCCCACAGCTTTATCAGTCGGTCTTGAAGTCCAACCGTGACGACACGTTGTCCGTTCTTAGCAAAATGTACAAATCCAGGGATGCCTGTATGTCCGAACAGGGTCTTTGCTTCCGTACGGTTCAAGGACTGTAAATAATCCCATTCCCAGTTTCGGTATCCTGCCGGGCATTCGTTCAAGAGTTGTTCTACTCGTTTAGGATCATTTGCCAGCCAGGCTCGGTAGGCGAGAGAAATATTGGTTCCGTAGAGAATTTGAGCGGTACGTTTTCGCTCTGCCTCAGTTGCTTGCTGAGCCTCTACCGCCAGTTTGGTCTGCTCGTTGGCCCGGTCGGCCTCAATCTTCGCTAACTGCGTTTGCCCGTCAGCAACATTCCTCTCGTCGATCAACTTGGCGTTGTACCAGAGTCCACCGGCCACTAGCGCTACCGCCGCTACGATACTCACGCCAATCATCCCGGCCATCGCCGGACGACGCCGTGCCCACTTCCAACCCCGTTCAATTGCCGATACGGGCCGGGCCGCAATCGGCTCTCCCGCCTGGAACCGCCGCAAGTCTTCCGCTAACTGCTCGCAACTGCCATAACGCCGCTGAATATCCTTCTGTAAACACTTCAGACAAATCGTCTCCAGGTCAGCCGGTACCTTGCTGTTAAGTTGGCGTGGAGGCAGCGGCTCGTCACTGATCACCTGCATCAGCGTGTCAAGCTGTGTCTCGGCCCTAA
>CAZXJC010000140.1:0-2786 GCA_964640885.1 uncultured Pirellulaceae bacterium
CGTGACACTGAAAGTTGCCAAGCCACCACTTTCGTTGATGTTGGCCGTCGCGCCGGCGGCGAAGTCGACTGCTAGCAAACGGCGCTCTTCGAGCGGTTCATGTTGCATGGTGCGCGCCATATTATTAACAAACTCATGACGCCGCTGCTGGCGATTTCGTTGCTTGTGTTTGCGGGCAGATTTACGAGAGCGTAAACGGCGGAAGAAAGACATGATATCCAGTTTCTCCAGGCTCAAACGTGATGAGGCGGCGCACAACAAGCGCTCTGGCGCACCGTTGGCGATGTGGTAACTCAAGTACTATTGATAAGGTCTAATGCCTACGCAAAATCTAAGGCATAAAAAATATAGGTAAATTGCGACGTCATGGTAACTTATGTAAAAAGGGTGGTCAACTATGTGAGGGTGTTAGGAGCGGGGTTTTGGGGACCTCTAGGAGTCGCTCAGACAGCAGCCTTGATCTGTTCTTCGTTTGGCCCGCGGTGAGTGGGGAACTGATCTACAGAAGCTGCTATTAAGAAAGGAGTTGCGCTGTTAGAGGCGGTTGTTGAGCGCGCAGTAAAAAAGCCGAGTCACGCAAGTGGTGACTCGGCTCGATGTCGGGAGTTTACCAGTGGTTGGTTAGATCACCCGGATCATTGAATGATTGACTGATCTTTAGAAGCGGCCTTCGACCCGTGCGACTAGGCCGTCGTAGGTCATTGTTTCGCCGAGATCAAGGAAGTTGTTGGTTTGGACGGCGTTGATAAATTCATCCGTTTTGACCACGTTGGTCCAGGCACTGAATGAGTACCCGACCGACATGCTCCAGCGTTCTGATTTGCAAATGTGACCTAGTCCCAGTTCCAGGTCCCAGATGGAGACCAGGCGGCCAGCTTCCCAGAGGGTATCGACGACCGAGGCATCGAACGCCTGTCCCTGGTCAAACTTGGCGTTAAATTCACCTGGGATGAAGTTGACATAGGTTTTGCCGTAGAAGAAGCAGCGGCTCTTATGGCGGAATCGCTCTCCTTCAAGACCGAGTCGAACACCCAGGCCATTAAAGTCAATGTCGGTGGCGACTGACTGGCTACCAATGATATCCGTATTATGCAGGAACTGTTGTTGGAGATTGACGTAGCGGAGTCCAATCACGAAATTGGTGTCGGTTACTTCAGAGGAAGATAGCTGGCCACGATACTCCAAGTCGACCAGGTCAAAATCGATATCGTGAATTCCCGTGGCAAATGTTCCGCTGGAACTGGCGGCCACTGTGGTTGGATGCAGGACCATTGATTCGATGACGTTAGAGAGGCTTGTGCGGTCGATCCGATCGGTGCGATGGGATTCGAGCATGGCCCAGCTGGCTGTCAAACTGCTGCTTTCATCGAGCATGTAGGTAACACCAAAGCGAAAGCCGGGATCATGGGTTTGGTCAATCATTCCTACACGGCCGACTTGAACCGGGGGAGTTGGTGGGGCAACGGAGGTGTTGGTTTCAACTCCGTAAGTCACCTCTGAGTCTCGCGATCGGAGGTAGAGAAATTCGCCCCAGATATTCCAGGTGCGGCACCACTTACTGCATCCTTTTTGTGCTGGGGTGATCTGTTCGTCACTTGGGGAGGCGACATCACCCTGGTTTATCAGACGTCCCGTGGTGGTGAGGATCGCCGGGTGGGCAAGGTAGTGAGGCCTCTGTGCGGTGATCGTGCGGCGCGGTCCGATGGTGTCGAAACGTGAGGGGAGTACAGGTGTTAGGTTGGCAGGATAGGGAGCCAGGTGCGTCCGGTTGAGTGGTTGCTGAAGGTTAACGGTGGAACCGACTTTGGCTGGTTGGGGTGCCAGGGGGAGCTGGCTGAGAGGCTTTGCCGGGGCGGGGGAATCAGCCACGCTATTGGGCATATTGAGGTCCGAGTAGAACAAGGTACCAGCGGGCATCGGTGGCACAGCTTGCTCAGCCGGTTTGAGAGCCGGGATTGTCGTTGCGGCGGGTGCCAGATCAGAATAGAAGAAAGTTCCGGTCGGTTGCTGAATCGGAGTTGGTTGTTGTTCAACGGGAACCGTACTGGCTGGAGCAACAAGATTACCAGTCTCAGGTGGGACCGGGCTTGTTGGAAGCTGAGCCGCCAATGGTTGACTGCTGAGAAGCAGCCCAAGCATTACTGGTAGCCAACTGAAACGTCTGTTATTCATGGAACAACTTTCCCTAGTGCAATAAAAAGTTTGCCCGTGTTCGGTCTGTGCTAACTGCAAAGAGACCGGTACCTCTAGAACGTCACATCGACGATCAACGCCGGAATATCCAGAATAATCTGCATAACCGGTAAAAAAACCGTAGTTTACATGACGCGGAAAGAGATCGCAGATTACCTATCCTGACAGGTAACAGGAGAACTAGGGTGCTGTTTTCTGAAGAGCGTGGCAGGCAGCGGGTCCGACGTGCTAGCTGAACAATTCGTGGACTGGTTGCCCGCCATTGACCAGGGCGTGCGGCCTTCCTTGGCGGTCAACAATACTCCCCTGGTAATCAATGCCGAGGGCATCGTAAATCGTTGCGGCCAGGTCTTCGGGGCTGGTCGGTCGCGTGGTGGCATAAGCAGCATCGCGATCCGTTTCTCCGTAAATCAATCCGCCTTGAATGCCTGCCCCGGCCAGGACGGCGGGAAAGAGGTTGCTCCAGTGTCCTCGACCCCATTGTTTATTAGCTTTGGGGGTACGGCCCATTTCCCCCATGGCGACGACGAGGGTTTCATCCAGGAGGCCCCGTTGTTCCAGATCATTGCGCAGGGCGGAAAGTGCCTGATCGA
>CAZXJC010000141.1:0-2615 GCA_964640885.1 uncultured Pirellulaceae bacterium
GTCCCATCGCCGGACTGCTCAAGGACCTCAAGGCACGCGGGTTACTGCAAGATACGCTCGTCATGTGGGGCGGAGAATTTGGCCGCACTCCCACCGCCCAGGGAACCAACGGACGTGATCACAACCCGGAAGGCTTTACCATGTGGTTTGCCGGTGGCGGGGTGAAACCTGGATTCCGGTACGGTGCCACCGACGAGTACGGCTACTACGCAGAACAAAATAAAATGCACGTCCATGATTTACACGCCACACTGCTGCATCTGATGGGCCTCGACCATGAGCAACTGACCTACCACTATGCTAGCCGAGACTTCCGGCTGACTGACGTCGCTGGAGAAGTGGCCACCGAGCTCCTGGCCTAATCGATCGCCCACTCAAGAGACACCCTCCCCTCGCTCGGGCCGGTGAACTCCGCGTTACTAGTAAATCCAGTCCAGATCGTCCTTTACCATCCCATGATCACTGTGGCTGGTATGGATCAGCGCTTTACCTGAAGGGATGCTGTTGGTAGGCTCCATGTATGGAGATTGCTTATTTTTGAGCTGATTTCATCACTTCTCGGCACCTTCACGAAGAGCCCGCTGATGTCGCCTTGCTCGGTTATCGTTAGTCGTGGTTACTGGCAACCATGTAGCATTGCGCTGTTGACCCTGTTGAGCTTCTCAAGCAGTTGGGCTCAGGAGTCATCAACACCCCCACCAGCCCAAGAACAAACGCTCGAGCAACTCGTTAACCAGCTTGCCGATACGTCTTTCAGCAAACGCCAGCAGGCGCAAGAAACACTACTAAAACTTGGCCCGACCACTCAAGCAGCTCTCCAAAAAGGCCTGCGTCACCAGGATGCAGAAGTGCGCCGCAGTTGTCGTCGTCTGCTAGCCGATGTATTAGAACAAAAGTACCAGCAGGACTTGCAGACCTTTATCGAAGAGCCTGAGTCGAGCGCCGGCAACGCCTTACCCGGCTGGAAACGATTTCAAGAGCGAACAGGCAATGATCCGTCAGGACGGAAGCTGTTTGTACAAATGCAGCAAGCCGAACGAGGACTACTGGCATCGCTTGATTCCGGTGATGAAGCAGCTGCCGAGGCACTCGACGCCCGTTTTCGTCAGGTTTACAGTCGAACCTACAGTCGTATTGCCGGTCAACGTAAGCCACCAACTCTCGGGACCCTGGCAGCCCTGCTGTTCGTCTGTGGTGACCCACAATTACAGCTGCCAACCACTATTACCGACAACAGCTATTGGGTTAATCTGCTACAACAATCTGCCCTCCAACAGGCACTAACCAAGAGTCCAGCCAGGAGCCCGTTACGCCTGCTGCTCGGTGACTGGATCGCTAAACCAACGAGCACTCGTTCACTCTACAACAAGCTCCGGCTCTCGCTACAGCATCAAATTCCCGCCGGGCTGACTCTCTCCCTGAACACGCTCAAGAACAGCAAGAACCTCTCTGGCAGCTACCAGGCTTACTGTGTCCACACGATCGCTATGCTCGGTGGTAAAAACTACTCGCGGTCGCTCAACGCACTGCTCAAAAACCAGACTCTCTGCTCTCGCCGTATTTTGCGCAAGAACAACAAGCAAGTGGAATTAACGGTCGAACTTCGCGACGTGGCGCTGGCTTGGCTCCTCTTCCTGCACGAACAAGACCATAAAGAATATGGCATGTTGCAAGCCAAGGCGACCCTCAGTCGTACACGCGTGGCCACACGCACCCCTTCTCTTTCAGTCAGTACTAGCATGCTCGGTTTCAGTGAACCAGGGAAGCGACCGGCAGCCTTGAAAAAATGGCAAGAGTACATCGCTGCTAACCCACTACCACCGGTCCCCGAGAAGCTGACCGTTATCACAAGACCCAAGCCAAAGGTACCTGTTAAGGGTGCCAACAAGAAACCGATTGTAGACGATGCCATCGAGCGATTGCGCAAAGCAATTCCTGGCAAGGCTCCAGCTAAAGCTCCTCCCAAGGCTCCTCCTAAGGCTCCAGCAAAAGCTCCCCCCAAAGCTCCGGCAAAGGCAGTACCCCCGGCAGCCGCGGCGAAAAAAATCCAGGTGCCCGCCAAAAGAGCGATCGCCGCACCCGCACGACGGGTCTTTGTTCCTCCGCCGGGACGCCCGGTACTTCCACCAATGATCTTTCCGGGCCAGCGGCCCAAACAGCAGCAGGCTCCCAAGGAACTGACCGTTCCCGGTATGCCAGTCGCCGACCGAGATATGACGCGGCGTTTGTCACTGGCCCAACGTGCCATTAACGAACAGCGCTACGTGGAAGCGGTCATCCTACTGGGTGAAATCCTGACGGCAAAAACGGATCATACCTACCAGCCGGATCGCAGTATTCCGTTGTCACGGGGGCTTAAGGCAGCAGCCGAACAGCTTGTCGGCAGCATGCCGGCAGCAGGCCGCGAGACTTACGAACTACAGTTTGATGCACCAGCTCGCCGGTTATTGGACCAAGCAGTTCAACAGGCAGATCCGGCCACACTTACTCGCATCTCCGACCAGTTTTTTCACACTCCCTCTGGTGCTGAAGCCACCTACCTGCTGGGTACTCATTACCTCAAGCAAAACCATCCGCTGCGGGGAGCCATGTATTTCCGGCGCCTGCAGCAAAAA
>CAZXJC010000142.1:0-3728 GCA_964640885.1 uncultured Pirellulaceae bacterium
TTCACGAGTCCCATCAGTGCTGCCATCATCAATCAGGATTATTTGTTGATTTAATCCCGTATCACGAACTCGCTGGATGACTTTTTCCAGCGTGGCCACTTCGTTGTAGACCGGAATCACCACCGAAAGAACAAAATCTGCTGGAATCGGATAAATTCCGACCCGTCGACAAAAGTCAGAACCTAGAATTTTTTCTAGAACTGCCACGGTGGCCGTAGAATCTTCGCTCGAACCTTCCTCGACCAGTCCAGCCGCCATCTGCAGCAGCCCTGTCGCGCCAAATGCAGTTCTTCTGCAGAAATATGGCCATCAGTAACCACTCGGCTCATCATATCTTGATCCGTTTATCAATTAAGTTCTCTGTTCTCGTATCTGTAGCCGGAATAAAAACTGTTGGCAATGCTGTTTTGCAACTTGTAGCCATTTCCGGATTAAATTTCTTCCTCTTTGTTCCCCAATTTCCACTTCTTTTACCGATTACACATCTCCAAGGCCTTGTTGTAGCGTTCTTCTGCTCCTAAACCCTGCTCCGCCATTCTCCTGATCACTACGCAACAGCACCTGGCCTTAGTTAGGTTTTTTTCAACTCATTTTGGACTCAAAAATTTCTTTCGCCGGCGCGCAAGAAACTTTCTAGGAAAAGTTTCTTTCGGGTAGCTTGACAATTCGGCGGCGCTTCGCAAAATGTGAACGTTGTTACGACTTATTGGATCTTCGCTAACCCAATTTCATTCGTGTCACCTGCTAGGCAGCTTCCATGCTGGGAATCAGCTGCCGCAAACTATGTTTTGGCGCACTCATGTGTGCTGGGGTTCGCGGTGCGCCGTTCTTATCCTGTTGGTTCTCACCAATTCGGGTGAAATTTGTCTTCGCAACGGAGCAGATTTCAGTGCGCGTGATTTGAAATCGTTTTTAGAATTCTTCGTTTTTGTTTTCATTGATGAAAAGTTTCCTGGGGCGCTTTTATTGTTTGGTCATTACGTTACACTGTGGCCTGTTTCAGAAACGTAACTCTTTGGTTTTAGAAATAAACAGCTTGGGGGGCGACGACTGAGTGGATCGACGGTCGGCGACTTTTGTCGTGGTTCGGATGTCCCTCCCATGCGTTTTTAGGCAATGCCGCGCAGGGATCGCGCGGGAATACGCCGAGGGCGGCAAGACAAAATCATTTTGTCCTTGACCGCCTTTTTTTTGCGCGCTAATTGATCATGACAACTTCGTTAATTGCTTTCGGTGCTAACCTCGGAAATCGAACCGAATGTCTTGATCAAGCCTGTCACCGACTGGCTGCCCACGAACAAATTACGGGCAAGGCGCGCAGTCGTCACTACCAGACAGCGCCCATCGGCGGACCCGCTGGCCAGGATGACTTTCTCAACGCGGCTATCCTTCTCGATACCTCGTTGTCACCACAACAGTTGCTCTTGCAATTGCAAAGGATCGAAACAGAACTCGGTCGACAACGTCAACAGCGTTGGGATCAGCGGCCAATCGATTTGGACCTGTTGCTGTACGACACACTAACGCTCGATGAAAACGAACTCCAAATACCACATCCCCATATGTCGTTTCGTCGCTTTGTCCTCGAGCCGGCCGCAGAGATTGCGCCAACCTTAGTCCATCCAAACAGCGGTTGGACAATCCAACAACTTTTTGAGCACCTCAACACTGCCAATAATTACTTGGCATTGATCGGCCCTCCGGGCAGCGGAAAGACAGCTGCCGCTCGTAACGTCTGTGAGCGACTTGGCGGCCACCCAGTACTGACAGCGGCTTTGCAGGGAACTGGCAACCAACCGGAAGAAATCGAGGCACAGCTAATCAAACAACGGCTCGAGCAACTGCAGACCGCTGCCGAACAGATCGCTGCCTCAACAGAAACTGCACTGACTTTTGCCATCAGTGACTTTTGGTTAAACCAAAGCTATGCCTATCTCCAAGAGACACTCGATCAACAAGGCCAGGACGAATTCCTGGCCGACTGGCAATTGACCGTTTCCCAGGCATTGCAGCCAAAATTGCGGGTTCTACTGGAGCCGGAAAAAACACGAACAGGACTCTCGCAACTGGCACAAGAACCACTGCAAGGTCCCCTACTGCGTCTTACCGACTGTTCTCCCCAGGCGGTTATTGAGGAAGTCTCAGCAGCCGTGCTGTCGATGCAGTAAACTGGCCCCAGACTGATCACCAGGCAAACCCCAGACAATCGGCATGAGCGAACAACCGCAACTGGTTACAACCTGTCAGCAAATGCAAGAAGCCATGACAGAACTGCGATCTTTACCGCAGCGGATTGGCCTGGTCCCTACCATGGGTGCGCTTCACGCAGGCCACCTTAGCCTGGTACAGGCTGCCCGCCAGCAGTGCGATTGCGTGATCGTCACAATCTTCGTCAATCCTACTCAATTTGACCCTAACGAGGATCTCGCAAAGTACCCACGAACACTAGAAGATGATCTGCTCCAACTCCAAGACTTGAACGTCGACCTGGTATTTGCTCCGACCGAAGAAGAGATCTACCCTGACGGGCCCTCCACCCCTGTCACGCCGCCAGCCATCGCCGCACCCTGGGAGGGAGTTCATCGACCACATCATTTTGCTGGTGTGGTAACGGTAGTCGACAAACTGTTCAACATCATTCCAGCTGACGTGGCTTTTTTTGGACAGAAAGACTATCAACAAGCTATGGTGATTGAGCAACTGGTGCGGGATACAAATGTTTCTATCGACATCGAGGTCTGTCCCATCGTGCGCGACCAGGATGGGCTGGCGCTAAGTTCACGAAACCGTTACCTGGATACCCGCCAACGCCAGCAAGCCACTACCCTCTCCGCGTGTCTTGAGCTGGCCCAACAACGGGTTGAACAAGGGGAGCGCTCAACACGTATTTTAGTCGACGGTATCCAAGAACAACTTCAAGAACATGGCATCCAACAAGTTGATTATGTTGCCATCGTTGATCCCACAACACTGGTAGAGCTAGAACAAGTGGAAGAACCCGCCATGCTTTTAATGGCCGCGCACGTCGGAGACGTACGCTTGATCGATAACTGCTGCTTGATACCCTAGGCCGAAGTATCTCACTCGCTTTCTAACAAACTTGCCATGAAACAAACGCTGCTCGTTATCCCCCATGAGATCATTGGTATCCCAGTCTTTGGGATGGGGTGGGTACTGGCGCTGTGGCTGGTTTGGAGTGCTGGTTATCTTTGCTGGTTGTGGCGTCGCCAGGGCTGGAACCGGGACACCGCCAGTTACTTGCCTACCATGCTGGTCGGTGCCGGAGCTATTTTATGGCTGCTGCCTTGGCTCGAAGCAACCACCAGCGATGGGGGCCTTCAAGGTCTCGCCATTCGCGGCTACGGGATGATGTTCCTGTTAGCAGTTGTGACAGGTGTAGGGCTCACGCTCCTCATGGCCCGTCGCGCTGGAGTTCATCCCGATGTTATCTTCTCGATGTCTTTTTGGTGTTTCGTCTTCGGCATCATCGGGGCACGCATGTTTTTCGTGATCCAATACTGGCACGAATTCTATAATCCATTACAACCACCCGACTTGATCACCCTGGTAGGCCGAATCTTGAAATTCACCGAGGGTGGACTAGTGGTCTACGGTTCCCTGATCGGAGCCATGCTGGCCTACTTGATCGTTCTGCATCGACGGCAACTGCCAAAACTGGCAACACTGGATCTCTTCGTTCCTGGCCTGGCCATTGGACTGGCGTTCGG
>CAZXJC010000143.1:0-9301 GCA_964640885.1 uncultured Pirellulaceae bacterium
AAAGAATTCAAGCGATAGCGACCAACCCAACCCATACCTGTTTCAAGGAAGCTACTCCAAACCATGTCCAGTAACCTGCCTGCCACCAGCCAACTCCTTTCCCGACGAACCGTGCTGCATAAAGGTTCCCTGCTGCTAGCCACCGCAGCTACCACCAGTTGCTTTGACCTGGCCGCGGCAGTCGAGCGAACCAAGGCTTCACCGGACATCCGCCTGGGCTTGTTAACCGATCTTCATTATGCCGATCTGGCTCCAGCAGGTGACCGTCACTATCGAGAATCCCTGACTAAGATTCGGGAAGCCGTCTCCCGCTTTAGCGAACTGAAAATTGATCGAGCAATCGAACTGGGCGACTTCATTGACGCGGCTCCTACGGTTGAGGGAGAAGTCAAAAACCTTAAAACGATCGAACGTGAATTTTCCCGACTGACCTGCCCGCGGCATTACGTGTTGGGAAACCACTGCGTCTACACGCTCACCAAGGAAGAATTCCTGGCCAACAGTGGAGCCCAGCAAAGTTTTTATTCGTTCGATCATAAAGAGATTCATTTCGTGATTCTCGATGCCTGTTTTCGCTCCGACGGTAAATCCTACGGCCGAAAGAACTACGATTGGACTGATGCAAATCTGCCTGATCGTGAATTGCAGTGGCTCAAGGCCGATCTAAAAAAATCATCTTCTCCAACGGTTGTCTTTGTGCACCAGCGACTGGATACAAAGCAGCCTTACGGCATCCGCAATGCGGCTCAAGTACGGGAAATCCTGGAGCAATCGGGCCAGGTACTGGCTGTCTTCCAGGGACACAACCACATCAATGATTACAAGGCCATCAATAAAATCCATTACGTAACGCTCAATGCCATGGTTACCGGCTCCGGAGCTGTACAGAATGCTTACTCCATTCTCGATGTATGGAAGGACGGCACGTTGAAACTCGATGGTTTTCGTACTCACGTGGATCGTTCTCTGAAACCTCTCGGCTGATTTTCTCGTTTCCCGTCACTCGCAGGAGCAAATCCCCATGTCAGAACTGATCGTGAGTGTCAGTGGCATTCGTGGCGTGGTGGGTAAAAATCTTACCAGTAAGACAGTGCAACAATTCACGCTGGCTGTCTCGTCAGTGCTGGAAGCTGGCCCGTTGGTCGTCACCCGGGACGGACGAGCCAATGGTGTCGAGTTAGCAGAGGATGTTTGCCAGACACTAATCAGCAGCGGCCGAGACGTCATCAACGGCGGAGTGGCTGCCACTCCAACTACCGGTGTTCTGATTCGCGAATTTCAGGCTGCGGGCGGCATTCAGATATCAGCCAGCCTCACTCCAATTCAATACAATGGCCTGAAACTTTTTGACCAGACCGGACGCGTGCTAACCGCCGAGCGTGGTGAACAAGTGCGAGATATCTACCAGCAGTCGGCAGAGCCCAGTCTCGATGCAGATCGCCCGGGGACCGTCACGACCCCTGAAGATACGACCAGTGCCCACTTAAAACTGGTCTTAGCGACGGTTGACGTCGATCGAATCCGCTCCCGCAACTATCGTGTCTTACTGGATGCCAACCATGGGGCGGGCGGGCTACTGGGCAGACGCCTGCTAGAAACTCTCGGCTGCCAACTGACCCTGCTGGGCGAAGAGGCAAATGGCAAGTTCCAACACGACCCAGAACCAACCGCCAGTAACCTGACCAGTATTTGCCAGCAGGTTGCTGAAGAAGATGTGACCATCGGCTTTTGCCAGGACCCCGACGCCGACCGGCTGGCCATTATCGATGCGAGCGGAAATTATTTGGGTGAAGAATACACGATGGCCTTGTGTGTCGATCATATTCTGCAGCAACGAAGCGGACCGATTGTGACCAATTGTGCAACCAGCCGAATGATCGAAGACCTCAGCAACAAGCATGGTGTCGCCTTTCATCGTTCCGCAGTTGGAGAAGCCAACGTCGTCGATGCAACGCTGACAACTCAAGCCTGTTTTGGCGGTGAAGGTAACGGTGGTCCAATCGACCCCCGGGTGGGATATGTGCGGGACAGTTTTGTGGGCATGGCACTTGTCCTCGATGCAATGGCCGCCGCAGACCAGAGCGTCCGCCACTTAGCCGATCGCCTTCCCTCCTACTCGATTCATAAGACGCAAATCACGGTTGCTAGTGAGCAAATGCCAACCATCTTTGACGCGCTGGAGCATCAACTCACAGCTACCACTAGCAGCCGTCTCGATGGGCTGCGCCTCGACTGGCCTGACCGATGGCTGTTAATCCGAGCCAGCAATACGGAACCGCTAGTCCGTTTGATTGCGGAAGCGACAGATCCGGCAGCAGCCGAGCAACTCTGCCAGCAAGCGGGCGCCATCGCCCGTTCTCAGTAACCTCGTTCAGGTAAAACCCGGCAAGGACAGGCTCAACCAATCAGGTCTTTGCCAACCCAGGGCCTCAGTACTTCAGGTACAACAATCGTGCCGTCGGCTTGCTGGTAATTCTCCATGACGGCGATCAGCGCACGACTGGTTGCAATGGCAGTCCCATTAAGCGTATGGACGAAACGAGTTCCTTTTTCGCCACGAGTTTTGTAACGAATGTTCAATCGTCGAGCCTGGTAATCCGTGCAATTGGAGGTACTGGTCACTTCGCCCCATTCCCCTGCTTCCCCACGACCGGGCATCCAGGCTTCCAGGTCAAATTTTCGATAGGCCGGACCGCCCAGATCGCCAGTTGCCGTATCGACAACCCGATAAGGCAATTGCAACTGATCGAATAGTTCACATTCCAACTCACAGAAGCGATCCAGTGTCTCGTCACTCGCTTCCGGTAACGTAAAAGCAAACATCTCAATCTTGGTAAACTGATGGACCCGATAGAGGCCACGTGAGGCGCGACCGGCAGCACCCGCTTCCGTCCGGAAACAGTGGCTCACACCACAATAATGAATCGGCAGTTGTTCGCTCTCAAGTACCTGCCCCGCAAGCATTCCGCCCAGGGTAATCTCGGCAGTTGCAACCAAGTTCAAGTTACTGTTCTCAATGCTGTAAATCTGAGTTTCCGGACCGCGGGGAATATACCCGGTACCGTGAAGAATTTCACTGTAAGCAAGGTCGGGGGTCACCACGGGTGTAAAGCCCGCATCGACCAGGTGACGCACAGCAAACTGTTGCAGCGCAAGGTCCAGCAGCACGGCATCGTTCTTCAGGAAGTAGAAGCCATGGCCAGCAACTCGTGCACCACTTTCAAAATCAATCAGATCGAGTTTTTCGGCCAAGTCAACGTGATCCAGCACGGTAAAGTCAAACTCCCGTGGCTGATGTTCCCCGCGACGCAACTCCAAGTTCGCTTTATCATCAACTCCAACCGGGGCTTCCGGATGAGACATATTGGGAATCATCGCCTGCAGCGATTGGATCTGGGTGTCCATCGCATCATGCTCTTCCTGGCAACTGTCTTTCTGCTGGCGCAACTGGCGTCCCTCTTCCTTGCGAGCCTCACGTTCCGCATCATCTTGCGCTTTCCCGATCGACTTGGAAACTTCGTTGGCCTGGCGATTTAGTTCTTGAACCTGCTGCAACAAGTCCCGGCGTTTGGTTTCCAACTCAAGAATTTGAGCAACGTCTTCTGGAACGCCTCGACGCTGGCAGTTCTCAATCACCAGGTCCGCGTTATCAACGATGTACTTTCGGTCCAGCATATTACTTTTCTTTCGGATCAATCTCGCTTAATTCCTGCCACAAATACGCACTCGCCTTGATTCCCCTGTGGAAATCTGCCAGGGAAAACTTTTCATTCGGACTATGCATATTGTCATCGTCTAAACCCCAACCCAGCAATAAAACGTCCACGCCTAACGACTCAAAAAATGTAGTCACAATTGGAATCGAGCCACCTTCACGAATAAAAACTGGGGACTGTCCAAAACCCTGCTCGATCGCTCGGGCTGCCGCTGTCATGTAAGGACTATCCAACGACACCACCACTCCCGGTGCCCCATGCGTAGAATTCAAATCAAGCTTAATTCCCGGTGGAGACTGGGCCAGCAAAAACTCTCGCAAGGACTCAGTGATTTTATCGGGATCCTGATTAGGAACCAGGCGAAAGCTAAACTTCGCTCCACCCTTGGCAGGCAAAATCGTCTTTTCGCCTTCCCCCTGGTAACCTCCCCAGATTCCGTTGATGTCATAGGTTGGCCGTGCCCAGCGTCGCTCCAGAGTAGTGTAGCCCGCTTCTCCACTGAGTCCGTCCACACCAATCTGCTGCATGAAAACCGTCTCGTCAAATGGCAGAGCAGCCAACTGGTTGCGTTCCTTCGTCTCCATGGGACCCACGTCGTCGTAGATGTTCGGAACTTGGACATGCCCCTCATCATCCACCAAGGAAGCCAGCAAGCGGGCCAACGTGTTGACTGGATTGGTAACAGCACCCCCAAACGACCCTGAATGAAGATCCTGCTTGGGACCTTGTAATTGCAACTCGTAATAAACGATCCCTTTGAGACCGTAAGTGATCGCCGGTTGCCCGGGCCCAAACTGACTCGTGTCACTAATCACCAGAACATCGCAAGCCAATCGCTCTGCTGACTCGTCGAGATACCGATAGAGGGCCCCACTACCCATCTCTTCTTCGCCCTCAATCAAAAACTTAACTTGTACAGGTAACTCTCCCTTGGTTTCCATCCAGGCCTGGACACTCTTGATATGCGTGAGTACCTGTCCCTTATCATCGGTAGCACCACGGGCATAAATATTTCCGTCTCGCTTGGTCGGCTCGAACGGCGGACTGGTCCACTCCTCTAGGGGATCGGGAGGTTGCACATCGTAGTGCCCGTAGACAAGCACTGTGGGAGATCCCTCCACGGCAGGAGATTCAGCGTAAACAAGCGGATGCCCGTCCGTTTCAATTACTTCGGTTTCCAATCCCATGCTCTGGAACTGATCAGCGACCCAGGCGCTCGCCTTGCCCATCTCCTGTCCATAGCGACTATCAGCGCTAATACTGGGGATCCGCAAAAAGTCTGATAATTCCTTTTCAAACTTATCGCGATTTTCCTGCAAGTAAGTGTCCAGTGGCAACATGGTCTTTCATCCAATGGGCTAACGGGAAATTAAGCCACCAACGAATCTGCTCTGCAAGCATCCGGTAGTCCGATCTACTGGAGCAGTTAGCGTTGCTAGCGACCTCAACAGTTACGATTCCTGTTCCTTACCAGGAAGAGTTTTAACGCATTATTCACTCGTTGCTATTGTCATCTCAGCAGCCATCCCGTCAACAGGCCACCAGCGAGTTTTACGAGAGCGAAAAAATCGCCTAACCTGAAAGCAAGTCGTTTCCAGCGGAGTCCGTATTCCCTATAATGAGCCTCTTCCGCCCAAGATTCCTTTTTTCTGTTGCCAAGGAACTTTAAGACATGGACGAACCGTATGAATCCGCTGATCAAGACAGTTCCGTAAGCACAACTGTAGTCCCTGACAAACGACGAAAGCAAAACAGCAAGCGACAACCGAAATATCATGTCTTGTTATGGGATGACGACCATCATTCCTATGAGTATGTCATGCATATGATGCGGACGCTGTTCGGTCATCCGGTGGAAAAAAGTTACGAGATCGCTGCCGAAGTTGACAATTCCGGACGAGCGATTTGTCTCACCACCACAATGGAACATGCCGAGCTAAAACGGGATCAGATCCACTCCAACGGTAAAGACGATCTGATCGCACAATGCAAGTGATCAATGTATTCAACGATCGAGGCAGACGTTCGATAACCAAACTGGCCTGAGAGGCCGGTCGCACACATCATGTCAGTAAAGCTCAAGACAGCGACCCTCGGCTGCAAAGTCAATCAGTACGAAACACAATTTGTTCGTGAGGGGTTAGAGCGCGCCGGATACGAAGAGGCACAACCGAACGAAGAAGCGGACCTCTGTATCGTCAATACCTGCACCGTAACCAACGAGGGAGACGCCAAGAGTCGTCAACTGATCCGACGCCTGGCAAATGAAAACCCACACTCCCGTATCGTGGTCATGGGCTGCTATGCCACCCGCGCACCGGAAGAAGTGAGCATCCTGCCAAATGTCACCGAGGTAGTCACCGATAAACGTGAACTGCCCGATTTACTGGGACGTTTCGGTGTTATTGATATCCCAGATGGCATCTCTGAATTTGGTGAACGTCATCGAGCCTATGTAAAAGTGCAGGATGGTTGCCTGCTGCGATGCAGCTATTGCATCATTCCCTTCGTCCGACCCAAGTTAACCAGCCGTCCCCTGGACGAAATCCTGGATGAAGTGCGACGACTCAAAGACAACGGGTACCAGGAAGTTGTTCTGACGGGAATTCATCTCGGGCATTACGGCGTTGACTGGAACTGGAATCGACCCAAGCAGGAATGGACACGGCTGGCGGACCTGGTGCGGGCCATCGTCCAAATCGAAGGTGATTTTCGTGTTCGTCTCTCGAGTATTGAAGCGACTGAAGTGACCCGCGAGTTAATCGAGGTGATGCAACAACACCCCGATCGTATTTGTCCTCACCTGCACGTTTGCCTGCAAAGCGGCTCCGATGCCATCTTACGGAAAATGAAACGGCGTTGGAGCTCCCAACTATTCGTCGACCGCTGCCAACTGGTTCGCGAAGCATTGGATGAACCTGCTTTTACCACCGATGTGATCGTCGGGTTTCCCGGCGAAACGCCAGCTGACTTTGCAGCGACCTGCCGAATTAGTGAACAGGTCGGCTTCTCCAAGATACATATTTTCCCCTTCAGTGCTCGACGCGGTACACCAGCAGCTGAGATGACCGATGTCGTAACCAAGAAAGTCAAGAAAGAACGCCGGCAGCAGTTGGCAGAAATCGAACGGCAGCAGCGCGAGCAATATTTCCAGCGACTGCTCGGTCGCCCCCTGCAAGTCCTCGTCGAATCGGCTGCCGCAGACCAGCCCGGTTGGCTCCAAGGAACCTCGGCCCGTTACGTTCCAGTTAGGCTGCCCGGCCCAGCGAGTTGGATTGGCCAGTTGGTCTCGGTAGAAGCCAGCGGGATAGAAAACCAGCAGGTTTTGGCCCATCCGGCAGCGAATCTCAGCAAATTCGCCTAGTTTAACGCAAGCATTACGACGCTGAATCCCTCTGGCAGGTATCTGTCACTTTTGCTACTCTCCGCCTCGCTCTTACGTTGCTGGAGGGAAGGAATCTAGTTCTGATGTCGTCACGTTCTGTCTCACTTGTAGTTGGTAGTTGGCTATTGCTGGCCACCATGGCCTCACTACTCAACGCGGCGCCACCCTTTGCTTCGTTCAATCCGTTTCGCCGGATCGAGGCCAATCCCGCTAACAAGTATCACCTCACTGACACCGAGGGACCGTGGATGGTACTGGCCTCCACTTTTTCTGGTCCGGGAGCAAGTGACCAGGCTATGAAACTAGTCCAGGAATTGCGTAAGCGATTCAAGATCGAAGCTTATCAACACCGTAAGTCGTACGACTTCACTAAGCCCGTCACCGGTTTAGGGCTAGACAAGTACGGAGCGCCGCGGCGCATGCGACATGCCCGAGCGGTTAAATATGAAGAGATCGCAGTCCTGGTTGGCAACTTTGATTCGATTGACGATCCTGGATTAAAGAAAACACTTGAACGCATCAAGTACCTGCGGCCAGAATGCCTGGATCTGAAAAAGAACAAGTCCAGCACACAGACCTTCGCGATGTTGCGTGAAGTTCAAAAATACGTAAACAAGAATCCTCTCAAGAAACAAAAAGGGCCCATGGGCAAGGCCTTTGTTTCTCGTAATCCGCTGCTGCCAAAAGAATTCTTTACCCGCCCAGGGCTTGATCCGTTCGTAATCGACATGAACAAACGAGCCGACTATAGCCTGTTAACCAACCGCTCACTTTATACAGTACGGGTAGCATCGTTCCGCGGTGACTCTGCCTTAAACGTCAGTGACAAAGCAATCAAGAATCATCAAGTCACCAACAAGCTGGTCCAGGCTGCTGAAAAAGCCACTCGCCTCGTCTCAGCACTTCGAGCCCAGGGCAAAGAAGCATACGTTTTTCATGACCGGCACGAGAGTATCGTCACGATCGGCGGTTTTTCATCCGTAGGCAACCAGCAGGCGGACGGCAAAATTCAACTTGATGCACGAATCCTACAAATCATGCAGAACTATGGCGCGGAACGACGGACGTTACCTGGCGGCTCTCAATTTGGCCTCAAGCCTAAGATGCTAAACGGCGTCCCCTTTGACGTCCAACCGATGCCGGTCATGGTTCCCCGGGCTGGCTAATGATCTCTGGTCAATGGTCCCCAGGCCGCCGCGATCATTGACTGCCTGCCCTCTCAGGACAAGCACCGGCCAGACGTAATCTAGACATCAAGACAGACCTGCGGCATGATGGGTGCTGGCAAGATCATGGCCCTGGCCCCGTTGAATGTGAGACATTGATGACGACAGAGAGAATCCTGGTGCTCGGTACTGGCAATGTAAAAAAAGGGATTGAACTGGCTGACTTGCTGGCGCCCTATGGGCTGGTATTGAAAACGCTTGCTGACTTTGACGATCCACTGGAAGTGGTCGAAGACGGTGACTCTTTTGCTGCTAATGCGGCCCTCAAAGCAACCCAGCAGGCCCGTCACCTCGGTCACTGGACCCTGGGTGAAGACAGTGGCATTTCCGTTGCAGCCCTTGATGGAGCACCGGGAATTTACTCAGCACGATTTTCCGGAGAGGGAGCCACCGACGAATCGAACAACCAGCACTTGATCGAGAAATTGGGGCAAACCCCGCTAGAAAAACGCCAGGCATTTTACACCTGTCACATGGCATTGTCTGATCCCAACGGTGAGATCCGGGAATCGGTGGAATGTCATTGTCACGGACGCATCCGATTTGAAGCAGCTGGAACTGCCGGTTTCGGTTATGACCCTTACTTCGAAGTGCCTGAATACCACAAATCCTTTGGGCAACTCGGTGACAAGGTAAAATCGATCCTTAGTCACCGGGCCAGGGCCATGCGACAATTGGTTCCCAAGCTTCATCGACTGATTCTCGACGGCCACTGGTCTTAATCCCTCATCGATAACAATCCCATGAAACGATGGACTTGGAAATCTGCCGTCTGGATCCTGCTCTATGTCGGGATGATCACCACGATCGTACTAGTACTTTTGCGAGTTCAAAACCAGGTTCAAGATGGCACCATGGATCCAAACGCGCAACAGCACTGGGACCAATGGGTAGAAACCGCCAGGGAGCAGGCAGCCGGTGAAGGACCCGTCCAGCGTCGTGTACCACAGTCCAAGAATCCTCCTCTCAGCGTA